>NZ_JSFH01000011.1 GCF_000784835.1 Thermotoga sp. Mc24
AAGGGTCGCTTTCCTTCCTTCTGCAAGAAGTTCATCCAGGTCCCCCGTCGAGAAGATGTAGAAGTCGTATCCGGGCACTTTCTCCCACACGGTGTATTTCTTCTCTCCGTTGTATTCGTACTCTACGTATTTCTCTCCACCTTTCTTTGCCTCTTCAAACGCTTTCTCAAACCCTCCAAACTCTTTCACGTCTCTCATGAAATTCCCCATGTCTTTGTGAATCAATACCTTCCCGTCATCCGTGACGAGTACTCCGTAGCCATTTTCACCCAATTTGCCACCTTCTGCCACCGTACGCCAAAAATCCTTGTTCTGAGAGAGATCTATCACATAACCCACCGCACCGAGTGTGCCTGCACCGAACGCACCAAGGGGAGCTAAAACAACGAAGGATGGTTTACCTTCAAAGACATCAGAGGTAACTAAATATGGATTTTGCGAATTCTTAACAAGGTTCATGTATTTTTGATAAATGGTTGATGAAGAATCAATCTGCTTCAATCCATCAGCTTTAGCAATGTAGCCAGAACCCGTCATTTCTTCTATCGCAATTCCAGCAATAAGTGTATTGGAAGCTTCTTTGAGGAGCTTGACCATATTGGAAGCCATGGAATAGGTATCGAGAAGCTGTGCTTCCATGGACTGAGTCAGAACAACTGCCCTTTCTACATACTTGTTCAATTTTTCGGCGAAATAATTTGAAAGAACATGAATCTGAACTGTTGCATTCTTTTTGACAGTTTCAACAACCGCGCCAGAAACGCTCTGATAAATGAGATAAAAACTAACAAGAAGCCCTGCCAGAACAACCAGTATAACAAGGAAAACTTTCGCACGAAGTGTCATGGCTTCACCCTCCCGGTTTCGGTGTTATCAACTTTTATTTTATCAAAGATGTCAACAAAAAAGAAAGGGTACCGGAAACAGCGGGAGTTAAAAACCACCCACTCAAAATCCTTATTAAAACTTTCTTATTTCCCAGATTCATACCCTTCGAGTAACCGGCTCCCAGAACGGCTCCCACAATAGCTTGAGAGGAAGAGACAGGAATCCCAATCAAGCTGAAAGCCCACACAACCATTGCTTGTGATAAAACCGCTATAAGAGAAGTAAAATGATCTAATTCTATTAGATTTTTCCCCACTGTCAACATCACGTTCTTACTGTAGGTGAGAATTCCAAGAGCTATGCTGATTCCACCAAGAAGAGCAGCTTGCTCGATCGTCAGGATCTTTCCGGCGAACACTCCCGTTACGTTCGCGACGTTGTTCGCTCCCAAGGAAAACGCACCGTAAGTACCTATGATCCACGCGGAAGTTTTTATCACACTGTCTTGAATTTGAATGCTGGAAATTCTCCTGAAGAGAAACGAAAGAGCTGGATAGAAGATGAGACTCAAAAGGAAGGCTCCAACTGGTGTTAAAAACCACACAGCAAGTATTTTTGTGATCGCAGAAAGATTGATCCCACCAACGCCCAGTACCGTGACATTGGCTCCTATTATTCCTCCAACCACAGCTTGAGATGTGGACACAGGTATCCCGAGTTTCGTCATGATCGTGACTGTAAGGGCACCTGAAAGAACTGCTATACTGGAGACAAACAGATCAGAAGCACTAAGGGAACTGATATTCTGAAGCCCCTTCGCTCCTCCGAGAACAGAACCCAGAATTACAAAAATGCTCGCCACCATGGTGGCTTTTCTGTAAGGAATGAGTCCCGATCCCACGAAAGGGCCAAAGACGTTTGCCGCATCGTTGGCACCCAGCGCCCATCCCAGAAAGAGAGAAGGTAAAAGGAGTATGAACATTACAACCCCTCCTGTAGTGTGTTTTCTATTGTATCACTTTGAACCCTTTTCATGATACATCTGTCTCAAGTAACGAAGAACTAGAAAACCCAACAGAACTTCACATAATTTTAAAAATAAGGTACCCATTTAGGAAAGAAATTAGAATCTTCTCTTAACCTGTTACATTTAAAATGTATCACGGAGAATGAAAGTTGACCCCCCTATCCCCCTTGAGATACACCCCCCACGGCCTTGGCGGGCTCGAAAGAGCCCGCATTTTTTTGTACAAGAACCCCACCAAATGTGGCCTGATGTGATAGAATTTACACAGCAAATCTCATATTCAGGAGGGATAGTCGTGGTAGATATTGGCACCTTAATCTTTCAAATTTTCTGGATGATCTTTATTTTTTCACTCATTACGCCTTTTCTCAGGAATTCTGCTCTCAAATCAGCCAGAGAAACCCTGATAAGAGAAATTGAAAAAAAGAGAAACAGCCGTGTGATCACACTGATTCACAGAACGGAATCTATCAGTTTTCTCGGTTTTCCAGTACGCAGGTACATAGATATCGAAGACTCTGAAGAGATACTGAGAGCGATTAAGTTAACACCTCCTGATATGCCGATAGATCTCATACTACACACACCTAGCGGACTCGTATTGGCAGCGGAACAGATTGCCAGAGCTTTGAAAATGCACAGGGGAAAGGTAACGGTTTTTGTTCCACATTATGCCATGTCCGGTGGAACGTTGATAGCCCTCGCCGCCGACGAGATTATCATGGATGAGAACGCTGTTCTGGGGCCGCTAGATCCCCAGATAGGAAATATGCCCGCTCCCTCCATTCTCGCCGCTGTAAGAAAAAAGGATGTGAACCAAGTTGATGACCAGACACTGATACTTGCAGACATAGCGGAAAAAGCGATCAGACAGGTTAAAGAATTTGTGGTGGAAATTCTTTCAGACAAAGTGCCAAAGGAGAAAGCTGAAGAAATCGCCGATAAACTCTGCAGTGGACACTGGACACACGATTATCCGCTGAACTACGAAAAACTCAGAGAGATGGGTATACAGGTGAAAACGGACATGCCTCAGGAAATATACGATCTCATGGATCTTTACAAACAGGCCGAACCCAAGAGACCTTCTGTGAACTACATTCCTGCTCCCTACTACAACAGAAAGGAGACGGGTAATGGGAATAGATGAGCTCTACAAAAAGGAATTTGGAATCGTAGCAGGCGTGGATGAAGCAGGAAGAGGATGTCTCGCAGGTCCCGTTGTGGCGGCCGCTGTCGTTCTGGAAAAGGAAATAGAAGGAATAAACGACTCAAAACAGCTTTCTCCCTCGAAAAGGGAGAAGCTCTTCGATGAAATAATGAAGAAGGCAGCTGTTGGTATAGGAATCGCATCTCCAGAGGAAATAGACCTCTACAACATATTCAACGCCACAAAAATTGCTATGAATCGAGCACTGGAGAACCTACCCGTGAAACCCTCGTTCGTGCTCGTTGACGGAAAGGGAATCGAGCTGAATGTTCCCGGTACATGCTTGGTGAAAGGAGATCAGAAAAGTAAACTGATAGGAGCAGCCTCCATTGTTGCAAAAGTATTCAGGGATAGATTGATGAACGAGTTCCACAGGATGTATCCCCAGTTTTCCTTCCACAAACACAAAGGTTACGCCACAAAAGAACATCTGAACGAAATCGGAGAGAACGGAGTTTTACCCATCCACAGGATGAGTTTTGATCCCGTTTTAGAACTTCTGACCGATGATTTGTTGAGGGAGTTCTTCGAAAAAGGACTCATCTCCGAAAATCGATTCGAACATATAAAGAACCTTCTGGGGGCGAGAAAAAGTGTGGTTTTCCGGAAAGAAAGAACAGGTCATAATCTCTCTCTTTTTTAAACACATCGACAAAGTTGAAGAAACTCTGGAATGCGTCTTCGATCTCATAAAAAAGTATTTTGAAGATACTGACGACATCGAGTCTCTTTATCTCCGGACACAAAGGCTTGAAAGCGAAGCCGATCGATTACGTCGAAAAACAGAGATGGAAATGTACAGTGGAGCGTTCCTGCCGAATTTCAGAGGAGATCTTCTGGGACTGATTGAAGCCGTAGATAAGGTGGCGAACAAAGCCGAGTATGTGGCGGACTTGATTGTTCTTCAAAAACCAGAAGTTCCCCACGAACTGAAAGATCTTATTTTGTCGCAGATGGAATATTCTCTGAAGGCTTACGAATCACTGAAAAGTGCACTCAGGTTTTTGTTCGAGGATCTCGAGAGAGTTGAAGAGTTCGTTCTCGCCGTGGAGAAATACGAACACGACGAAGATACCGTGGAGCGAACGGCCCTCAGAAAGCTCTTTGAGATGGACATCGAAAGGTGTGTAAAACTTGAAGTGAAAGAACTGATAAGAAGTATAGGGGACATAGCCGATAGAACGGAGGATGCGTCTGATAGAGCAGAAATCATCCTTCTGAAAAGGAGGTTCTGAAGTGAAAGAGGCAGGGATTCTCTTCGAAGAACTCGTATCCATAATGGAAAAACTGCGATCTCCTGAAGGATGTGAATGGGACAGAAAGCAAACTCACGAGAGCTTGAAGCCGTATCTTATCGAGGAATGCTACGAACTGATCGAAGCGATAGACGAAAAAAACGACGAGATGATGAAAGAGGAACTCGGTGATGTGCTGCTTCAGGTGGTGTTCCACGCACAGATAGCCCGCGAAAGAGGCGCTTTCACCATTGAGGATGTGATACGAACCCTCAACGAAAAATTGATCAGACGACATCCACACGTTTTCGGAGACAGCCCAGGGTATTCTTACAAACAATGGGAAGATATAAAAGCTCAGGAAAAAGGAAAGAAGAAATCTTCGAGGATCGGTGAAATAAACCCGCTCGTTCCCGCTCTCTCGATGGCAAGAAGAATCCAGGAAAACGCGTCGCAGGTGGGATTTGACTGGAAAGATCCAGAAGGAGTCTACGAGAAGATAGAGGAAGAATTGAAAGAACTGAAAGAGGCAAGTAATCCCAGTGAGTTGGAAGAGGAATTCGGTGACCTGTTGTTTTCGATGGTCAATCTCTCAAGATTTCTGAACGTTGATCCTGAATCGGCTCTGAGAAAGGCCACGAGAAAGTTTGTCGAAAGATTCAAAAGGATGGAGGAGTTAATAGAGAAGGATGGTTTGATTCTTGAAGAACTTCCCATTGAAAAGTTGGACGAATACTGGGAAAGGACGAAAGGAGGAGATGAAGCATGAGAAAGTTGATCTTCGCGATTCTGGCGGTACTGGGAATCAGTCTCTTTGGACAGGCAACAATCACATCCAGCACTGTCGTTGCCATAGTCAATGGAGAGTCTATCACCTCTGATTTACTCGAACTCGAAGCAGATATAGATGGAATTTTGAGAAACATTTCTCAGATCGATTTGAGATTTTTCAACGTTCTTACAGGCACCGAAGAAGGCCTGAAATTGCTGTTGAAATACAAACAAGAAGTTCTCAACTCTTTAATAGACGATCTTCTCATTCAGCAGCTTGCGAAAAAAGAGGGAGTCGGAGTAAGTGACGAAGAAGTAAAGGGAGAAGTTGAAACAAGGCTCAAAGAAACAGTTGAATCCATGGGTATAACCCTGGAAGACCTCGACAAGTTTCTTCAGAGCGCCGGATACGGTGATCTCGAAACTTTCAAAAAGAGATTGCAATGGCATATGAAAACACAGCTTTCACTCCAGAGGCTCCAGGAGAAAATCACTCAGAGCGCAACCGTCACACTCGAAGAAGCACAGAACTACTACAATCAGAACAAAGAGACTTACAGAATACCCGCCGCCGTTCATCTCTACAAAATCACCACCGAGGATAAGAGTAAAATGGATGAAGCACTTTCAAAGATCAGAAAAGGGGAAGACTTTCTCGAGGTTGCGACGCAGGTGGCAACCGGTGGTGATCTCGGCTGGATTGAAGAAGGAAAATTGGAAAAAGACATAGAAAGTGTGATTTTCGACGCTCCAGAAGGGGCCATTCTTGGACCCTTCGAGTCCGGAGGTAAATTCGTGCTCTACAAAGTTGTCGAGAAACGATCTTCTTCCTACAAAAAATTCGAAGAGGTCAAACAGGAAATCATGAGTGAATTGCTCGCAGACAAGAAGAATCAGTTGTGGAACGATTGGTTCAACAAAGTGTTCGAAGAGTTCAAAAAGAATAGCCAAATAGAGATAAAACTTGGAGGGAGTCAGGGATGAAATTGAGGACGAAAACGATGGAGTGGTCGGGAGACTCTCTGAGACTCCTTGATCAGAGAAAACTACCATTCGTTGAAGAATACGTGGAGTGCAAAACACACGAAGAAGTTGCGTACGCCATAAAGGAAATGATCGTCAGAGGGGCTCCTGCCATAGGAGTCACCGCGGCGTTTGGATACGTCCTGGGACTCAAAGAATACAAAACGGGAAGCTTGATGGACTGGATGAGACAGGTAAAAGAGACTTTGGCCAGAACAAGGCCCACGGCTGTAAACCTGTTCTGGGCACTGAACAGGATGGAAAAGGTATTCTCCGAGAACTTTGACAGAGAAAATCTCTTCGAGATCTTGGAAAACGAAGCGCTGAAGATGGCATATGAAGATATAGAGGTCAACAAAGCGATTGGAAGGAACGGTGCCCAGCTCATAAAAGATGGATCAACCATCCTCACCCACTGCAACGCAGGAGCCCTCGCAACTGTAGATTACGGTACTGCCCTTGGGGTGATAAGGGCGGCTGTGGAAGCAGGAAAACGAATCAAAGTGTTTGCGGATGAAACAAGACCTTACCTTCAGGGAGCACGACTTACCGCCTGGGAACTCATGAAAGACGGTATAGAAGTCTATGTCATCACCGACAACATGGCCGGGTGGTTGATGAAGAAGGGGTTGATCGATGCCGTCGTGGTTGGAGCGGACAGAATCGCTCTGAACGGTGACACAGCAAACAAAATAGGAACTTATTCTTTAGCCGTTCTTGCGAAGAGAAACAACATACCGTTCTACGTTGCAGCTCCTGTCTCGACGATAGATCCAACTATAAAAAGTGGAGAAGAAATACCCATAGAGGAAAGAAGGCCAGAAGAGGTCACTCACTGTGGCGGGAACAGAATAACCCCGGAGGGAATAAAAGTTCTGAACCCCGCTTTCGACGTCACAGAAAATTCTCTCATAACGGCGATAATAACGGAAAAAGGTGTGATCAAACCTCCTTTCGAAGAGAACATAAAGAAGATCCTTGGGGTGTGATTTTGGAGACCATATTCAGTTTTCTCGAAGAGAGATTTCTTGCGTGGATGTGTATTTTCACAAGGTTCACAGGGTTCTTTTTGATCGCTCCCTTCTTTTCCGAGAGAGTGTTTCCTGTGGAAGTGAGGGTATTTCTGGGATTGTTTACGAGCTGGTTGATGCTCTTTACAGTCGATGCATCCATACCCCTGAATACTCCTGTTTTGAGTTTCACTTTGAATCTGTTTTTCAACTTTCTCGTTGGGTTTGGAATCGGTTTTATCGTCTATCTGTTTCTTCAGGCGTTCAACGGGGCGGGATACATCTTTGGCTTTCAAATTGGATTCGGAATGGAAGAGGTACTGGCCTTCGGTGAAGAAGAAACAAACCCCACGGGAGAACTGGTTTACTTCATCGCTCTCACTGTTTTTGTGCTGATAAAGGGACCTGTTCTCATGTTTGAGGGATTGAGGGACTCAATCGATGTCTTCCCCGTGAACCTCACAGGTATTGCGGACGGGTTCTTCTCTTACATCGTGGAAAGATCGAGCGACTTCTTCGTGTTGATCCTGAAAATAGGAGCACCAGTCATCGCCTTCATGCTCATCATAAGTATTGTTCTTGGTATCGTCTCGAGGCTCATTCCACAGATGAACGTCTTCATGGTCGGATTGCCCCTGAAAGCGATCGTTGGGGTTATATTGATTCTGGGGATGTTGCCGATATGGGCGGACATGGCTCAAAAGATTTCGGCGCTCAGCTGGAACGCTATTCAAGAATTTCTTGGGAAATAGAACTCCTGCTCTTTGCCGAAGCAGAGAGAACAGAACGCGCCACTCCCAGAAAGAGAAGGAGAGTAAGAGAAGAAGGTAGAGCTCCCGTATCCAGGGAGCTTAATATGGCTGTCACCTTCCTCGTGTTCGCCTTAGCGCTGAAGATTCTTGGATATCAAGGTGTACAGAGGATCACAGAAGACGTTCAGGTCTTCCTATCGTTCGAAGAGACGGAAAATTTACTCGTGAATACTGTGAACGCTTTTAAAGACGTGTTTTTGATCATAGGAGCCTTTGTGGTGTTCTCCATGGTCGCAGGCGTTATGATAGGCGCCCTTCAGACAAGATTTTTATTCGCTCCGAAAGCGTTGAAACCTGACCTCAACAGAATCAACCCGATAGAAGGTTTTAAGAGATTGTTCTCACTCAGATCACTCGTGGAACTTTTGAAGTCTGTCCTCAAGGTCGCCATTGTGGGGATTGTGGTCTATCAGGTCTTGAAAAACAGATGGAGCGAAATGATTCTCCTGACAGAAATGAGCGTGAACGATGCCTTTGTGAAATTCTGGGGCATCGCCTCTGAGATCACGTTGAAAAGCGGAATGGTCCTTCTCGCTCTCGCTGTTTTCGATTACTTCTACCAGAGATGGGAATTCGAAAAGAGTATTCGTATGACGAAGCAGGAAGTGAAGGACGAACTGAAAGAAGTGGAAGGAAATCCCGAGATAAAGCGAAGACAAAGACAAATGATGTATGATATCCTACGAAGAAGAATGCTGGAAGAGGTTCCAAAGGCAGATGTTGTGATCACCAACCCCACTCACTTCGCTGTTGCTCTGAAATACGATCCGGACACAATGAACGCACCAGTTGTGATAGCGAAAGGTGTGGATCATCTGGCACTGAAAATAATAGAAATCGCAAAAGAGAACGATGTACCCGTTTTGAGAAATCCGTCTCTTGCGAGGTCTCTATACTACAAAACGGAGATAGGTGAAGAAATTCCGGTAGAATTTTACAGGATAGTTGCGGAGGTACTCGTTTACGTTTACACGAAAAAGGGCGTGAGAATTTGAAGAATGTAGATATAATCGTTTCTCTGATGATAGTTGCTATCGTCCTTTTAATGGTGCTGCCCGTACCGGACAGGATGCTGGATTTTTTCCAGATCCTGAACATAACCCTTTCCATGATCATACTGTTTTCTACCATGTACATAAGAAACGCCCTTGAACTCTCTTCATTTCCAACTCTGCTTCTTGTGGTGACCCTGTTCAGGCTCGGTCTCAACGTAGCTTCAACAAGGCTCATTCTCCTCGAGGGTCCAAAATTCCAGGGACGGGTTATAAGAACCTTCGGAGATTTCGTTGTAAAAGGAGATTATGTCGTTGGTCTCATCGTCTTTTTCATCCTCGTCATCATCCAGTTCATCGTCATCACCAGGGGTGCGGAGAGAATAGCAGAGGTGGCCGCAAGATTCACCCTCGACGCTATGCCCGGAAAACAGATGAGTGTGGATGCTGACCTGAACAGCGGATTGATAACCGAGGAAGAAGCGAGGAAAAGGAGAGAAGACATCAGGAGAGAAGCGGATTTCTATGGAGCCATGGACGGTGCAAGCAAATTCGTGAGAGGAGATGCCATAGCGAGTATTATCATCGTTTTTATAAACATAATCGGCGGACTTCTGATAGGTATGCTCAGACACGGGATGAGTCTTGTAGAGGCCGCTCAGGAATACGTGATCCTCACCGTGGGAGATGGCCTTGCGGCACAGATCCCGGCCCTTCTCGTTTCAACCGCCACCGGTATAATTGTCTCCAGGGCCGCATCCAAGGAAAATCTCGGAAAAGATCTCGTCACAGAACTTTCGAGAGAAACGAAAGTACTCCTCCTCACCGGTGGAGTGTTGATTTTCTTGGGCATTTTCACTCCCATACCGTTCTTCAGCGCCATACTTGGTGGAGCGTTGATACTTCTTGCGGTGTACACCTCCCGAGCCGTTCCTCAGGAGGAACTGGCGGGTCCTACTCCTACGGAAAGACCCAGTGGGCCAGTTCTCTCTACACCTGAAGAGGTTTCCGAGATCATACAGAGCGATACCGTTGAGGTGGAGATCGGCTACGGATTGATACCGCTCGCCGATCCATCACAGGGAGGAGACCTCCTCGATAGAATCACCTCCATCAGAAAACAGCTCGCATTCGAGCTGGGACTTGTCGTCTCTCCCATCAGAGTAAGGGACAGTGTGCTTTTGAAACCAAACGAATATTCCATAAAGATCCGCGGAAGCGAAGTTGCAAGGTACGAACTCGTACCAAACAGGCTCCTCGCCATAAATCCAGGAACTGCTAAGGAAAAGATTCCTGGTATTCCAACCAGAGAACCAGCGTTCAATTTGGAAGCATACTGGATAGAAGAGTGGAGAAAGGAAGAAGCCCAGCAAAAAGGTTACACGGTCGTGGATCCACCAACCGTGTTCGCCACACACCTTTCTGAAGTCCTGAGAAGACACGCCGATGAACTCCTCGGCTTCAAAGAGCTCGAACTTCTTATAGAAGGACTGAAGGAGAAGTTCCCGAAGCTGGTGGAAGACCTCATACCGGATGTTTTGAAGCCCGCTGAAATCAAAAAGATACTTCAAAGACTTCTAAAAGAGGGAGTATCCATTCGAAACCTTCCAACGATCTTTGAAACTCTACTTGAGAGTGCTGAGAAAAGTAAGGATATAGACTACCTCGTGGAAAGCGTAAGGAAAGCGCTGAGACGTCAAATAGCTTCGATGATCCGTTCCGAAGATGGGAAGATACACGCGATCGTTCTGGAGAGAGACCTCGAGCAGAAGCTCCTGGAATCGCTGAAAGAATTAGGAGAAGAAAGGGAGCTTCTTCTCAACCCTGAAGTTTCCAGAGAGTTGATGAACAAAATTTCAAACGAACTGGGAAATCTCATGAAAAAAGGTTATCAACCTGTTATCGTGTGTTCGGCAAGGATCAGACCTTACTTTTCCAGATACATAATGCGAACGATCCCGGGTGTTTATGTGATTTCCTACGATGAAATACCAGATGACTACATCCTTCAAATTGAAGGTGTGGTGAAATTATGAAAATAAAAAAATACGTTGCTGAGAGCATCAGAGAAGCGATGATAATGATAAGGAGGGAACTGGGAGAAAACGCCGTTATTTTGAGTTCTCGAAGAATAAAAAAAGGGGGGTTCTTTGGAATAGGTGGAAGAACGTACTTTGAAGTGACAGCTGCGGTTGAGGAAGAAAGAGAAAAAGAGGAAAACACGAGCTACAGACTACAGGAAATACTCGTAAAGAATCGACAGATTTCGAACGATAATATCAAAGGGGAGTTCGATGAGATAAAACGGACGATAAACGAGATAAAGCAGATGCTTGTAACTGAAAAGAGGCAAACTCTACCAGAAGGGCTTTCAAAAATTCTTTACGGTATGGAGAAACAGGAAATTCTCCCGGAAATCAGATACAAACTGATAGATTTTCTGAGAATGAAGTTTGGAGATCTGGATCCGAATTCGAATGAGACTTTCAAGATTTTGTCGGAGCAATTCGCAAACCTTGTGAAGACAAATGCACCAGATTTCAAAAACGCAAAAGTACTCTTTGTGGGAACAACAGGTGTAGGGAAAACTACTTCACTCGCCAAACTTGCGGCTCGTTTCAAGATAGACGAAAAGAAAAGAGTCGCTATACTGACACTCGACACGTACCGGATAGCGGCAGCGGAACAGTTGAAAATATACGCAGATATCATGGACATTCCCATGAAGATCGCTTATACTCCAAAAGAAGCCGAGTACGAAATGATGGCTCTGAAGGATTACGACATCGTTCTTGTGGACACAGCCGGGAGAAGTCATCAAAACGATCTTCAAATGAGCGAACTCAGAGCACTTTCAGAAGCTGTAAAGCCAGATATCACTTTTCTGGTAATTTCTATGAACTACAAGCTCGATGACGTGAAAAGAATCGCTGAAAGGTTCTCCGCCGTGAAACCAACTCACATCATTCTCACCAAAATGGATGAAACATCGATGTACGGAACGTTCATAAACATATCAGAAATCACGGGACTTCCCATCGCATTCGTGACAAATGGGCAGAGAGTCCCCGATGATATATTCGAAGCGAATTCCGTGGAACTTGCCAGGATTGTCGCCGGTGAGGTGTTGAATCATGCCAGATCAGGCGGAACATCTGAGAAAGACTGAACCGAATATAATAAGTGTTCTCAGCGGTAAGGGTGGTGTAGGAAAATCCGTGATAGCTGTCAACCTTTCCCTTGCTCTTAAAGAGAAAGGGTTGAAGGTTCTTCTGTTCGATGCCGACGTGGGGTTTGGAAGTGTCGAGATTCTCCTCGGTTTCATGGCACCCAAGACCCTGAAAGACTTCTTCAAGTCAAACGTGAGGATAGAAGACATCGTTTTTGAAACAAAGTACGGCGTGGACGTGCTCAGTTCAGGAATAGACATAGAGGATCTCATTCTCTTCAATTTGAGCGATCGTCGGCGCTTCTTCGACGAGTTTGCCAGACTTCTCAAGAAATACGATTATCTCGTTATAGATTTTCCACCGGGGTACAACGAAAACCTGGATGAGTTCTATATCCAATCAGACTTCCTCATTCTCGTTACCACTCCGGAACCAACCTCGATCATAAACACCTACACTCTGATAAAGCTTCTCTCGGTGAAAGGGATCACACCTGAGGAGATATTTCTGGTGATGAACATGGCAAGAAACATGAAAGAAGGAAGACTAGCAGCCGACAGGCTGAAAAGGGTAGTCGAAAAATTCGTTGGTTTTACGATAAAGAACTACTTTGTGATAAAAGAGGATCAGGTTGTACAGAAGAGTGTGTCCTCACAGGAGCCATTCGTGCAATCCCACAGTCATTCACAACCATCCCTTGCCATCTACGGTCTGAGAGAAAAGATCTTGAAGGAACCTGTTCAAAAGAAAGGTTTTTTGAGCAAGATAAGACAGATGCTGGGAATAGGGTGAGAAAGAATGGAGTACTACACGGAGCTTGTCAACGCAAAAGAAGTGATAAAACCAGGCCAAAATGTGATCGTGGAGGTCTCTGCACCGGAGGATCTGGAAGGTCAGTACAAAAGCAGTGTACATGATGTGGATTTTGAAAAGGGAATTCTCATCCTTTCAATGCCGAGCTTCCAAGGAAGATTGGTCCCACTTCCTCGTGGAACCAGGTGTACTGTGATGATACTGGACAGTTCTGCGATATATGTTTTCAGAACAGGCGTGCTCGAGAGTGGTAGGGATGAAGATGGTTTTCCGGTGACAAAAGTACCTTTCCCTGGAAGATTGAGGAAGATTCAAAGGAGAAGATTCAAGAGAATAAAGATATTTCTCGAAGGAACGTACAGGGTCGCTTCGAGGGATGAACCACCGAAAAGATTTGTGACGAAAGATTTCAGTGCCGGTGGCATGCTCATGGTGGCGAGAGATATTCTGACACCGGAACAGATCATATACGTTACGCTCGATCTGGACGAAGACCTAAAACTCCAGGATCACCCGGCGAGAGTTGTGAGGGAAGCAGGTGTTCTCGAAACGGGAGAGAGAATGTACGGTGTGGAGTTTTTGAACGTTCCTCCTGCTCTGGAAAAGAAACTGGTGAGTTTTGTTTTCAAGAAAGAGATAGAAATGAGAAACAAGGAAAGGAGTGAAAGCGAATGAAGATCTCGGAAAGACAGAAAGACCTTTTGAAAGAGATAGGAAACATAGGGGCCGGAAACGCCGCCACCGCGATTTCTTACATGATAAATAAGAAGGTCGAAATCTCCGTTCCAAACGTGGAAATCGTACCGATCAGTAAAGTCATATTCGTAGCAAAGGAGCCTGAAGAGATAGTCGTCGGTGTGAAAATGCCTGTAACAGGAGAAATAGAAGGAAGTATTCTTCTCATAATGGGAACAACAGTTGTGAGGAAAATACTCGAAATTCTGACGGCTCAGTCTCCTGACAATCTGTTGAACCTCGATGAATTTTCCGCTTCGGCGCTTCAGGAGATAGGGAACATAATGTGCGGTACTTACGTTTCTGCCCTTGCGGATTTTCTTGGTTTCAAGATCGACACACTTCCTCCACAGCTTGTCATCGACATGATATCTGCCATATTCGCAGAAGCTTCCATAGAAGAGCTGGAAGATAACTCGGAAGATCAGATAGTGTTCGTAGAAACGCTCTTGAAAATAGAAGAGGAAGAGCCTCTGACGTCCTACATGATGATGATACCAAAGCCGGGATATCTGGCAAAGATCTTCGAAAGGATGGGGATTCAAGAATGAAAAAAGTCATCGGAATAGGGGAATACGCGGTTATGAAAAATCCCGGAGTGATCGTGACTCTTGGGTTGGGATCCTGCGTTGCTGTGTGTATGAGAGATCCTGTGGCGAAAGTCGGAGCCATGGCACACGTCATGCTCCCAGACAGTGGAGGAAAAACGGACAAACCCGGCAAATACGCAGACACGGCTGTAAAAACACTGGTGGAAGAGCTAAAGAAAATGGGAGCGAAAGTGGAAAGACTGGAAGCAAAAATAGCGGGTGGGGCCAGTATGTTCGAATCCAAGGGAATGAACATAGGAGCGAGGAACGTGGAAGCAGTGAAAAAGCACTTGGAAGAATTTGGTATCAAACTGGCGGCGGAAGACACGGGGGGTAACAGAGCAAGGAGCGTTGAATACAATATTGAAACTGGAAAGCTTCTCGTGAGAAAAGTGGGTGGTGGTGAACAATTAGAAATAAAAGAAATTTAGTATGGGACAAGGAAAGTATGATAAGAAGCTTGCTTCCCTTTATAAAGAGAATAGCGGAAGATCTGGTACAGACCTTACCCCCGAACGTGGAGGTAGACGATCTGATTCAGGAAGGAATCGTCGCGGCCCTGTCTTCTCTGGAAAGGTACGATCCATCGAAAGCGAGTTTCACGACGTTTATAATGAAGAGAGTGAAAGGTGCAATGTACGATTATCTGAGAAAAATAGACTGGATGCCAAGGAACCTGAGAAAAAACGTGAAGATGATCGAAAAAGCGATATACGAAAGCGAGGAGTTCCCGTCCGATGAAGAGATAGCCAAAAGAACCGGTCTTGAATTGAAAGAAGTCGTTCGCACAAGAAACGAAATGATGAGGAAGCAGCTTCTCATGATAGATGCGATGGAAGACGAAATCGTTCTGAAAACAGAAGGACCAGACGAAAACGCGTACCGCGAGCTCCTGGTGGAAGAGATGAGGAAGGCAATTGAAAAACTCTCGGACAAAGAAAAACTGGTTCTGTCTCTCAGATTCGAAAAGGATCTATCTTTAAAAGAAATAGCGAAAGTACTCGATGTTTCTGAATCCCGTGTTTCTCAAATTATAAGTAAGTCGCTTCTGAAAATAAAGAAAGAAGTGATGGGCGATGATCAGGCCGGTTGATTTCCAGGGATTTGTCGTGAAGGGTGTGGAGTCCGTTCAAAACATCTCTCAAACGCTGAACCAGCAGACACTGGTTCAGCAGGCCCTTTCTCAACATCTATTACATCAGATTCAGAGAGAACAAAGTTCAGTTAAAGAGAGTAACACCGCTGAAAGAGCAGAAGTGAGAACTTCCACAGAAAGAAGACAACGAGGTTTTTTGAAGACTGGAACTCACCCTTTGCTGAAAAAGAAAAAAACGTCAATAAAAGAAGAGAACAAGGGATTGTTCATGGACGTGAGAACATGACAATAGCATATCTCGATTCAAGAAAGATGGAAGGAAAGTTCATAGGTGGGCTTCTTCTAGTCGACGAAAGAGGAATCCCTGTGGAGTTCAAGTACACAGATCCGGTGGTTCCAAACGAACTCCAGAAGATCCTCTACGGCAGCTCAATCGACGCCTATTTGAAGGGAGAACTGATTGCAAAAACACTGCTGAAGAAAATGGAGAAAAGACCGGATTTCGTTTTTGTACGAGATCCGGAGCTTCTGGAAGTGGACGACAGGCTTCTTCTGATCGTGGAAAGAACTGAAAAAGTGGAAACCCCAACGCGTGGATCTGAGGAGGAGATTCTTCTGCCGTTCAAAGGATCCTCGGTGAAAATTGTGGGAAAAATATCCGATGAGGACATGAAAAAACTCGCTGATCTTCTGGAGACCTTCGATGTTATGGAACCATTTCAAAGACTGGAAAAGGCGCTGGAGTATCTATGTTCGGAAAAATAGCTGCCCTGATAAAGAAATGGATAGAGGGTTTTCTTCTCGAATTGAAAGGTCCTTCTGTTGAAAAAATAGATCCTTCTTTTCAACTTCCAGCTGTAAGGGAACAGCCTTTCCAGAGTAAGGTGAACGTTTTCTCTCTAAAAGAAGAAACAACGGTTCACGATGGTACAACAGGCGAACAACAGCTCTCTATAAAAGAATGTTCCCTTGAGAATGAAATACGATGCAAGACAGGAACTCCAGAAATTCTAATCTCCAAGACCCACCTTTTTAACCCCGATCTTTCGGATTTATCACTCTACAGTGAAAGCGTTCATTTCACAGTCAAGGTGAAAACGATTCTCTCTGCGAAAGTGGATGTTTTCGCAAACATCAGCATTCCAATTTTGTGGAGAATGAGAATAAAGAGGGAGGTGTTCGTCGACAGAAAAAAAATAGAAGGAGCACTGAAGGTGCTCCTGGATAATTTGAAAGATAGAAAGATCGACAGGATCAAGTTTGTCGGCTACTATAAGAATGTTCCCGCTGGTAAAATCAGCTTGTTCTCTTCTGATCTTCTCGTTGAGATCGACAAAGGTCCTTCTAAGAATCTCGTCGTTTTTGAATTAGAAATCAACGGAAAAAGAAAACACGTTTTCATTTCTGTTCAATGAGTTTTGATAGTTCTTCGACGTTTTCAATCACTATTTTGAAAAACTTAAAGGCTTCCGTGTCCACTTCGGAATTCCGGTCCATGAAGTAGTACATCACCTTCTTCTTGAATTGCTCCCTCTCCTCGACAGACATCCTGAGAATTTGAGTAACTATTACCCTGATTCTCGAATCTTCCTCCATTGCTTTAAGTATTTCTCGTATTTCCGGTTTCATCACTCATTTTTGTTATTTTCCAGAAAAACTTTGAAAGAAATTCCAGTCCTCACATCATCCCCTATTTTGATTTCAATGAAACCCGGTACAACGAAGAGGTCTTTTCCAGATTCTTCCAGAAATCTCCTTGCAACTGCCAAAGCCTTTACCGCTTGGTTCACTGCACCGGCACCGATAGCCTGGATCTCCACCTTTTCGCTCTTGGTAAGAGAACCCGCTATCGCACCGGCTACCTTGTTGGGGTTCGAGTTCGAACTGACCTTCAGGATTTCCATTCTACCATTCCTCCTTACTCACGGGTTTCTAACTTGCATTTTATCATAAAAGAATTGGAGATTTCAAACTTGTTCCAAAGTAACTTCTCTCAGGTATTTAGCGGCATCTTCCGGAGGCACCGTGTTTATATAGAACCCTGTCCCCCACTCGAAGCCCGCTACTTTTGTCAATCTCGGGAATATCTCTATGTGCCAGTGGTAATAATCCTTGCCTTCGAGACTCGTGGGAGCAGTGTGGATCAAAAGATTGTAAGGTGGATTGTCTAAGGCAGCGTATATCCTGTAGAGAACGTTCTTTAGAATCTTTGCAAGAGATCCCACTTCATCCTCGGATATCAGATGAAAGCTGTTCATGTGCCTTTTTGGAAGAATCCACGTTTCGAATGGAAATCTGGCAGCGAAGGGTTCCAGAGCGATGAAGTGATCGTTTTCTTCAACTATTCTTTCCCTCTCTTTCTTCTCCTCATCTATGATATCGCAGAAAGGACATCTTTCTTTGTATTCGTAGTATTCTTTCGAACCGTCGAGTTCTTCCTGAACCCTCTTTGGCATGATGGGAACAGCAATTATCTGACTGTGAGGATGACTGAGAGAGGCTCCGGCATCCTTTCCGTGATTTTTGAAAATCAGTATGTATTTTACTCTCTCATCCTTCATGATCTGTTCGTATCTGATCTTGTAAGCCCAAATGACTTCTTCTACGTTCCTGTAATCCATAACGGCGAGGTGGGAGTTGTGATCTGGGGTTTCAATGACCACATCGTGGTAACCAAACCCTATCGCCGCATCGTACATACCTCTTCCGTATTTCCTCAAAGGTACATTGGGATCAACCGCTGGGAATTTGTTTGGAACAACGCGCACCCACCAACCCGGTGTGTTGGGTTCTGTGTCTGCAGGCCTGAAGGCGAATATCTCCGGTGGAGTGGTGTGTTCGTTTCCATAATCGAAGGGACAGAAACCATCACGCACTTCTTCTACTTTCGTTCTTGCAAAGTCATGGGGTCTTTTCGCTCTCTCCGTGGCTATGATAACCCACCTTTTTATAATGGGATCTTTTCTGAATTCAGGCATATTTTCACCTTCCAACCTTTGCAAGGGCTTTCTTGTAAAGTTCAACGTATTCTTTAGCGGACCTGTCCCAGGACAGATCCGTGTTCATGGCATTTGTCATAATCCTTTTCCAGTGTTCCCTTTCCCTGTAGTAAAAGTGAAGAGCCTTTGAAACTGCCTTCAACAGATGAGCGGAATCGTACTTCTTGAATCCAAAACCCGTACCTTCCATCGATTGTGGATCGTATTCTCTCACTGTATCTGCCAGACCCCCCGTGTATCTCACAACGGGGATTGTTCCATATCTCATACTGAACATCTGCCCCAAACCACACGGTTCGTATCTGCTCGGCATGAGGAATATATCTGCACCGGCGTATATCTTCTGCGCCAGTTCGACATCGAACTTTATGTTCGCTGATACTTTGTCTGGATACCTTTCTTGTAACTTTCTGAAGGCGTTTTCGTACTGTTCATCTCCCGTTCCAAGAACGACGATCTGAAGATCAAAGAGCGTCAGATAATCCATCACATCAACCAGAAGGTCCAGACCTTTCTGGGGAACGAGTCTGCTGATCAACCCGGCCACAGCTGTTTCTTTGTTAACGGGAAGCCCCAGTTCTTCCTGAAGCTTCACCTTGTTTTCCCACTTGAGTTCAAGACGATTCACGTCGTAGTTGATGTAAATGTATTTGTCCGTGGCTGGATTATAAAGCTCGTAATCTATTCCGTTCAATATACCGTAGAGATCTTTCGATCGCATTCTCAGTACACCATCGAGTTTCTCACCGTACTCCTCCGTCTGAATTTCCTCGGCGTAAGTGGGACTAACCGTGTTTATCACATCGCTGAACACTATTCCACCCTTGAGGAAATTCAGCTGTCCGTAGAACTCTAAGCCGTCGATGGTGAAAACATAGCCTGGAAGACCCGCAAAAGAGAGATACTTCGGATCGAACACACCTTGATATCCAAGGTTGTGAATTGTCAGGGATGTGGCCGTTCTGGAAAAGTAAGGATCGTCTCTGTAAACGGTTTTCAAGTAGACGGGAATCAGAGCGGTTTGCCAGTCGTTCACGTGGACGATATCGGGTTTCAAATCAAGATGTTTTATCAGATCCAGAGTGGCCGCACAGAAGAAAATCGCCTGTTCTCCAAGATCTGGCCCCGCGTAGACACTTTCCGCAGAGAAGTAATAATCGTTAGCAACAAAATACGTTTTCACATCGCTTCCGGGAAGAACGGATTCGTATATATCGAACCTCTGGTCGGTTTTGACATAAGAAACAGGAAGGCCTTCGGCTACTTTCTTGATCTCGTATCCGAACTTCTCCGCATTTTTTTCGACGATTCTGTGTTTTGGCATAACTATCGTGACATCTACTCCGTGTTTCTTTAAGTACTTTGGAAGAGTTCCTGCAACGTCCGCCAACCCTCCTACCTTCGCGAATGGAAAAACCTCGTAAGAAACGAACACCACTTTCATCCTTTCACCTCCAGTTTCAGCGGTGCGTCGTGTGGAAAAACTAAGAGATCGATCTTTCCAACTCTGTCAAAGAAGTTCTTAACTTGAACGCTTCCGTACCCTTTGATTATATCATAGTAGCTAAGCCTGTTAGGTGTAATATCCCCTGTGATCAGCACTCTTCCTGCATTCTCTGTATCAAGAAGAAAAGAAAGGTGTTCTCTGGCGTGCCATGGAGTGTGAAACACCTTTATTTTTCCGTCGAACAGCGTTTCCTCGCCCTTCAGAAGCACCACGTTTTTCCACGAAGAGATCACCTTCGAATAGATTCTCCCCACGATCGTACCAAAAGAAGTATAGTTCTTCGTTTTGTAAGATTCGTGAACATAGAAAGTAGCGTTCTCGAAGAGGACGGAGTTGAAGATATGATCTAGATGTACGTGTGTGAACAGAACGTCTGTTATATCATCCGGAGGAATTCCAAGCTCAGAGAACTCCTTTTCCAGTTCGTCCATAGAAGAGAGGTTACCGGGGTCGATGATGATTCTTCTGTCACCGTGTTCCAGATAAACAACCGTGGAAAAGTGAGCGTTCAACCTTCCTGGAACAAAAACGCTTCCACCCGTTACGAGGATTTTCAACTCCACTCGGCATCACCCCGCAAGATAGCTCAGAATCGCTATGAACAAGCAGTAGTAGGAAAACTGCCACATCCTTCCGGATCTCACAGATCTTGAAAGCACGTAAAGAGCAAAAAGACCAGAAAGAAACGCAAAAATCGGTGCAAGAACAGTTATGTTTCCTCTTTCTAAGCCAAGGATTCCTGCACCCAGAACAACTGGTATGGACATCAGAAAGGAATATTGAAGAGCATCTTCATTTTTGTACTTCATAAACAAAAGAGAAGCCACAGTGATTCCACTTCTTGAAATACCCGGGAAGAGAGCAAAGAGTTGGGCAACCCCAACAAGAAAAGCATCGAGAAAACTCATGTTTTCCATTCTCTTTTCACCAGACGAATAATACCTGGTGAACAGCAGGATCAAAGCGGTTACAGAGAAAAACAGAGGGAGAAAGTGTGGCGAAGAAAACAGCCGATCGATTTGTTTTTCAAAGAGAACTCCAAAAACAGCGGCTGGAATGGTTGAAATGATCAGATTCAGGATGATTCTCCAGTTTCTCAGACTCCTTCTTATGCCATCGAGCGTAAAAAGAACAACGGACACCAGCGTTCCAAGATGCAAAATGGCCGTCTGGTAAGCGTTCAGATCCGTTTTTAACAGATGCGACAGAAGAGTCAGGTGTCCAGAACTGGAAACAGGAAGAAATTCTGTTAGTCCCTGTACTATTCCGAGCAGCAGATCCACGTCAGAACCCCTCTTCCTTTTCGATGGATTCTATTTTTATTCCAAGACTTTCAAAAAGCTTGACGAGTGTTCTTTCATCTACCGCGTCCACTTTGATGAGAACTTCTCTCTTGTTGTCTTCCGATCTTGTTGTGATAATAGACAAAATGTTTATGTTACTGAGCGATAAAGCGTCCACAACTTTCCTCAACTCTCCGGGTTCGTCCTCAAGAAGGACAGAAAAACGGATACCAGGAACGTCCATTGCCAGAGCTTCTATGAGTGCTTCAAGAAAATCATGAAGACTCACAGCACCCTTGAGACGCATCTCTTCGTCAATCACTGGGAGATAAGGTTCCTGGTGCTCCAGAAACAGAAGAAGAGCGTGAGTGATGTTGTCTTCTTCGTGGACGAAAAAGTCCGGAAGAGAAACTTTATTGAATATAGGAGTATCGAGGTCCACGTTCAGCAAATCCTCTTTGTTCACCACTCCTCTGAAATGACCCTCCCGATCTTTGACAACGCATTCGTTCGTTTGGTACTGTCTCATCCTGTGAAGGCATTCTCTCACCGTAGCCGATTCTTCAACCACCGGGAAATCCTGGGTGACCCATTTTTTGACTTTCATCGTTCCACCTCCTTGAGTAGTTCATTCAGATAGTGTTTGAAACGTTCCAGAACGAACTCTTTTGAAACACGTTCTCTTATCTCTCCCTTCACGAATATAACAGCTCCATCCCTGAGGCCGGCCACTCCCAGATCGGCGTCTTTCCCTTCTCCTATACCGTTCACAACGCACCCCATAACAGCTATTTTCAACTTCTTTTGAACGTGAAAGAAATTCTCTTCGATCATCTTTGCCATACTTTCGACATCAATTTCTGCTCTGCCGCAGGTAGGACAGGCTATCACTTCCACACCTTCTCTGAGACCAATAGCTATGAGGATCTTCCTTCCAACGATGACCTCTCTCACCGGATCTCCAGATATGGATACCCTTATGGTGTCACCAATGTTTTTAAGAAGAAGATGACCTATAGCGATGGAAGATTTAACGATGGCCGTCTCTGAAACGCCCGCTTCAGTCACTCCAAGATGGATGGGATATTCGACCTTTTCGGCAATGTACTCGTTTGCCTTTATCGTTTCAAGTACATCTGAGCTCTTCACCGAGACGACGATATCGTAGAACCCCTCCTTTTCAAGTAGTCTGACTTCTTCAAGGGCGGATTCTGCCAGATCTTTCCACCTTTCTGAGGTTCTTCTCTTTATGGATCCCACGTTCGCTCCAACACGAATGGGGATACCTTTTTCCTTTGCAGCCGCAATGACATCTTTCAGCCGATCCTTACTCATATTACCCGGATTGATCCTTATCTTGTCCGCTCCGTTCTCAATCGAAAGAATAGCAAGCCTGTAATCGAACTGGATGTCCGCGACAAGGGGAATCTCTATCTGCTCCTTTATTCGTCTGATTGCTTTCGCGTCTTCTTCATCCTGAACAGCAACCCGGACGATTTCACAACCTGCCCTTTCGAGACGTTTTATTTGGGAGACGGTTCTTTCCACATCGGCCGTCTTCGTTGTGGTCATGGACTGAACACTCACGGAAGCTCCTCCACCGATCACCACGTTTCCCACTTTCACACTCTTTCTCATATTCCCATCATCCTTCCTATGTCGAGGAACGTGATGTAAAGAAAGAGCATCATGAGAAAGATGAACCCGAGGAAATGGATGATGTTTTCGACCTGAGGGTTGAGTCTCTTTCGAGTGATCATCTCCACAAGCGAGAAGATGATGCGACCACCATCGAGCGCCGGAAGTGGTAAAAGATTCAGAACACCCAAGCTGATCGTTATCACAGCCACAACTGTGAGGACTGACTCTAGACCTGTTTTGGATGCCGCACTGATCACACCAGCCAGTCCCACTACTCCCACTATCTGACCCGTCTGAACATTCCTGAAGAAATTCTTCAGAGAAGAGGCAGTCGTCAGTAACACATAGTTGCACGCCTTCACAGAAAGACTCACCGCTTCCAGAGGATTCTTCGGTTTATAGCGGGGAACCCCCATCTCCAGGAGATCGGAAGTTTCGAGGACGTCCTTTAAAAATGAAGCCTCCACGCTTTTCTCTATCGTGTCGTCACCCCTTTTTATCACCACCCTGACGCTGTCTGAAAGTCCTCTCCACCATTCGAGATCTTCTCCTTGCAAACTTACCATCATGGTGTCTCTTCCCAGTGTCAACCTCTGATAAAGCACCACCAGGTCTTGCCATCCTTCTATCTCCTGATCTTCTACCCGTACTATACGATCTCCCTTTTTGATGAAAAGTCCTTCTTTGAAATAAACGTCCTTTTTGAACACAGGAGTGAGCCCAGAGAAGGATATTCCGATCATATAGCGGGCCGGAATTTCGTTGAACTGCTTCAGGATACCTTTTACCGTTCCTCCTTCGAACTCAAGAACCACGTATTCGCTCACAAATTCTTTGAGAACAGATATGTCCCTGTTTCCGTTAACTGAGATGAGTCTTCCCGAAGGAGTTCCCTCTGCACTTTCTAGAACGAAATCGTACGTTTCGGGATACATTCTGGGAGTCAATCTGAGAGATTTCTTCTCACCGTCCCTGAAGATAACCAGATCAACAGACAGTCCTTTCTGGATCTCGTTTGAAATGATCGACGTGTCGAAAGCGATCTTGCCGTTTATGGAATAGATGATATCTCCTCGTCTCAGTCCAGCTTCTTCTGCGGGACTTCCCGGTACAACTTCATCTATCCCGGGAAGCGCAATTCCCCAGTTGAGAGTGATAGGGAGAAAGAGAAGGTAACCTGCGAGTATTGAGAAGAGGGGCCCCGCAAGGGTGATCAGAAACCTCTGCCAGGCTGGTTTTGTGTAGAAACTTTTTTCTTTCTCTTCCTCGTCTGCTATCTCTTCTCCTTCTTCACCGAGCATCCTTACGTATCCACCTATGGGAAAGACGTTGACTCTGAAGGTAGTTTCCCTTCCTTTCACAGAAAAAATCTTTGGTCCAAATCCAATCGCAAATTCCAAAATTTTCACTTTGAAGAGCCTTGCAAAAAGATAGTGCCCAAATTCGTGGACCATTATGACACCAGTCAGTATCAGTATGAAGTAGACGATAACCATTCTGTCACCCTCTCCGCTCTTTTTCTCGCTTCAAAATGAATTCGCTCCACATCATCCAGTGTCCGCGGCTGTGGATATCCTTGAAACTCTTCGAGAGTCTTTTCTATCACTCTGTGGATACCGCCGAACCTTATTTTCCTCATCAGGAAAGCTTCGACCGCCACCTCGTCCGCCGCGTTGAAAACTGTTCTCAGGGTGTAAGAATCCTTTATGTCTTTCAAGAGAAAGAACGCAGGGTATCTTTCAGGGTCGGGATCTTCAAAAGAAAGACTGATAGTCCTCAGGAAAAACGGTTCAAGAGTAACGCGCCTCGGATAGAGAAGGGCATAACTTATGGGTATCCTCATATCCGGTGGTGATACCACCATTTTGACGTTTCCATCCGGTAGAACCACCGCTCCGTGAACCAACCCCTCTCTGTGTATCTTCACTTCTATCTTCTCGAAGGATAGTCCAAAGAGTTCCATAGCTTCCAGGACTTCGAACGCCTTGTTTACCATTGTAGCAGAATCTACCGTTATACGAGCTCCCATGTTCCACACGGGATGCCTGAGCACGTCTTCAGGTCTTGCTCTATCGATCTTGGAAATCTCCCAGTCTCTCAAAGCGCCTCCAGAAGCTGTCAAAACGATCTTCTCCACCTCTGGTTCTATCACCTGAAAGATGGCGCTGTGTTCACTGTCGACCGGAATGAGTTCTGTTCCTTTCTCTCTGAGTTTTTTCTTCACCAGAAATCCTCCACACACGAGAGATTCTTTGTTTGCAAGACACACCCTTCTTGAGTGTTCTATGGACGAAAGCACCGCCCTCAATCCACTAAATCCGGAAACCGCTACCATTGTGATGTCGGGTTTCAGCACTTCCAGCATCTCTTCTATGGAATGAGGACCTTTCCAGATGTTGATCGAACTGTCTTCAAATTCCACATCACCTGTGATCGCCACGTTCTTCACGTTGAATTCCTTCACGATCTTGAGAGCCAGCTCCAGGTTTCTGTGGAACGAGATACCTATCAACCGAATCCCTTTTATTTTCTTCAACACGTCGAGTGTCTGTGTTCCGATGGATCCGGTGGCACCCAGTATCACAAGGGTTCTTTCTTCCATCTGAAGTAAATCAAACCTCCTTTCTTCACTTCTATCGTGACTCTATCACTCACAGCTTCGTTGCTCACGCCGTAAGGTTTTGTGAGGGGCATAACGGCGTTCTCAAGGGTGTATTTGAAGCCTTTGAGAGTCACCCCTTCTGCGTCTCCACCGAGCGGCAGTATAGACCACTTTTCTCCAGGGACAGCGAAGAGAGTTTTCGCTCCTTCCACGTAACCAACCGTGAGAGAAGACGATTCGAGGGTCGTGTTTTTGAAACGTTTCAACAGATAGAAAAGAGCGAGTACCATGTCGAGACGATCACCTTTCCATCCGAAGACAATCTTTTCTTCTTCGAACTCCCGAAGTGCAAGTTCCAGATCTATTTCATCCTTCTCCTTTGGAAATATCTTCAGCGTTACCCCGTGTTTTTTCAACCACTCCATAGTTTCTTCCTTCACCGAATCGGCGTCACCTATGAAAAGATCGGGTACAATGTTTCTTGTTCTCAGGTAATTCGCTCCTCCGTCCACCGCCACGATCTTCTCACAGCGGGAGACATCCACGAACTCTTCGTAAGAACCGTTTGCAAAAATACACACCATGGATCTATACTCCTCCTTCTCGTTCGAGGCCCTGATATAATTCTATCAGGAGGCGATGCTTTCTATGAGAGTATTAGGAAACATTTCTGTTCAGACGAAGAATGGAAGGGTAGTGAAAATAATTCTGGGATCGGATAAATCAGAAGGACCAAATGAGGTTCTCCGTGAAATAGAAGAATACCTTTCGGGTCAGAGGAAAAACTTTTCATTTCAGGTAGAGATCAGGGGCACATCCTTTCAGAAAAGAGTCTGGGAAGAAGTTCGAAAAATCCCGTACGGTGAGGCAAAAACTTACAGCGAAATAGCGAAAAAACTCGGGACGTCCCCCAGGGCAGTGGGTCAGGCTCTTTCGAAAAACCCTCTTCCTCTCTACATACCATGCCACAGGGTGGTTTCTAAGAAAGGACTCGGTGGTTTCAGTGCCGGTTTGGAATGGAAGAAATACCTGATCGATCTGGAGAGAGCCAGAAAATGAAGAAATTCCTTTTATCTTTCTTCATAACTTCGCTTTTGACTTTCTTTTCACTATGGGGTCTTTATTTCTTCTTCACAAAAGACCTTCCTCCTCCCGAGGAAAAACTGGTACCGACCATCAGATTGTTCTACAGCGACGGAACTCCACTGCTTGTTTCTAGAAATATCTGGATAGAACTCTCCGACATTCCAGAGGAATTCGTTGAGATACTCCTCACCTCTGAAGACGAAGAATTCTACAAACATCCGGGGTTTGATCTCATGGGATTCCTGAGAGCAATTATCATGGACATAAAAACTCTGAGTTTCTCACAGGGAGGAAGCACCATCACACAACAACTCGCCAGGACGCTTTATCTTTCAATGGATAAATCCATAATCAGAAAGCTGAAAGAAATCTTCATATCCTTCTGGCTTGAACGTACAAGGACTAAAGATGAAATCCTTGAGATGTACATAAACTCCGTCTATATGGGGAACGGAATATACGGATTCCAAACGGCCTCTCAATTTTACTTTGGAAAGGATCTTTCAGATCTTTCGGTTCCGGAAATGTGTGTTCTCGTGGCTCTGATCAAGTCCCCCGAAAATTTCAATCCTTTGAAAGATCCCGAGGTTTCCCGAAAGAGGGCGAAGATCGTCCTGGACAGGTTGCTGACGGAGAAAAAAATCAGCATTCAGGAATACGAAAGCTACTCTGCTGATCTTTCAAAACTCGAATTTCGCACACAGCAGATGGCTGTGGACGAAGAACTCTTCTGGAGAGTTGTGAGAGAAGCCCAGGACCTTGGATTTTCGCTGAACGAACTCAGGTACGGCTACAGGGTTTATCTCACACTGGACAAAGAACTTCAGGAAAAGGTGTACGCCACGGTTGAAGATGATAAGACAGCTTTCGTTGGCGTAAAGGTGAAAACAGGAGAAATAGTGGCTTATCGAGGAGTCGGCCTTCAATACGGAACCGGATGGAGACAGATAGGATCGGCGATAAAGCCGTTGTATTATTACTATGCCATTCTCAAAGGAAGAAACCCTTCCGACCTTCTTTTGGATCTTCCTCTGAAGATCGGAGAGTGGGAACCAGAAAACTTCGATAAAACCTTCAAAGGAACAGTCAGTTTGAAGGAAGCACTCGTTGACTCGAGGAACATTCCTTCTGTGCTACTTTACTCGTATTTACAACCAGAGAGCGTAAAAAGTTTTATAACAGAAGTTTTGAAGTTGAGGGCCAGGTATCCAGACGATCTCACCGCTTCCCTCGGTACTGTGGAAACTGCTCCAGAAGAGGTCTTGAAGGTTTACTCCGCCATCTTCAACGGAGGAGTAGTTTTGGAGCCGTACATCATCGATAGAATAGAAGACAGAAACAGAAAGATCATCTACAGAGGATATCCAAAAGTACTATCTGTTGTCCCATCTTTTGTAAGATCTCCTCAGGAAGCGAGCGAAATATTGAAGGGTATTTTAAAGGAAGTGGTTGAGAGAGGCACTGGTGTTCGGGCGAGGATTCCGGGAAAAGAAATCGCAGGAAAGACAGGAACGGCAGAAAAGAACGCCTGGTTCATTGGAGGAGACGATGAGTACATTTTTGCGATGGTGAAGGACGGTGAAAACCTTCTTGGCGGAAGAGATTGTGCTCCGGTGTGGAGAGAAATAGTGAGTAGCTGGGAGAAGTTCGAGGGAGATCTGCGATACAAAAAATTAGACAAACCAGGAACTTTTCTCATTGACGAAAGAACAATGGAATATCTTGACTATGCGAAACTGGTTGAACTGGTCAATGAATTGAAACTCCCTGTGAGCGTTCTTGTCGGAGTTCTACAGCTCATGAACTACACTCACCAGATTGAGTTCCTCTCAAAGCTGAACAGCGTGGATCCGATACTGTCCCTTGAAATCTGGAAAAAGTTTTTGATGGAAGGGGGTTAAACTATGGTTCTGTTCGAAAAACCAGGAAAGGAGAACACAAGAAAAACCCTTGAAATAGCTATTCAAAAAGCTTCTGAGCTTCCTTCAAAAAAGCTATTGATCGCTTCTGCTACGGGTTACAGTGCCAGAATGGCCCTCGAAATGATTCCGGAAGGTATGAAACTCATTGTGGTAACCCATCACGCAGGTTTTGAAGAGCCAGACACCCAGGAGTTCGACGAAGAACTGAGAAAAATATTGAAAGAAAAAGGTCACGATGTTCTCACGGCAACACACGCTCTCTCCGCAGGTGAAAGGTCTCTGAGGAGAAAATTTGGTGGAATCTATCCTCTTGAGATAATAGCGAACACGCTGAGGATGTTCAGCGAAGGTGTGAAGGTGGGTGTGGAAATAACGCTCATGGCGGCTGACGCGGGACTTGTCAAAACGTCCGAACTGGTTGTTGCCTGCGGTGGAACGGAGAGCGGTCTCGACTCAGCAATCGTCGTCAAACCTGCAAATTCCCCAAATCTTTTCGATTTGAAGATCACAGAGATTCTCTGTAAACCTCTAATTTTCTGAGATCCTGCGCGAAATTTTTTATCTCCTGGATCTCTTCATAACTCATTCCATGCTTCCACCAAAAAGGAAGAACGGTGTTGTTCAGGAGAACAGGATCGATATCAGGATCCAATTTGCCTTCTTCAACGAGCTTTTGCCAGTCCTTCGTGCCCGGGATGGGGGTGTATTCGTTGATGGAAACACCTATTCCTTCACTCAAGCACACCTTGATGGCGTTCAACACATCTTCCTTCGTCTGCCCTGGCATGTTCACCATGATGTACGCTGAGACCTCTTTTTCGGTGAAACCAGCTTTCCTCAAGATCCTGGCTGCACGAACGAGGTCTTCATCGTAAACCTTACCACCCGTTTCCCTCTGGAGTCTTCCAGAAGTTTCATAGCCCAGTTTTATCGTTCTGAAATTCGCTTCTTTCAAAAGGAGGGCCGTTTCCTCATCCAGAAGACGTGCATGTATCCCATTAGGGAGATGGAATCGTACAGACCATCTCTTTTCTACGATCAGTTTGAGAAGATCCTTGAACCTTCCCGAGGCCAGAATAGCGTCGTCGAAAAAGACCACATCTTCAACTTCGAAAATGTTCAGGTACTTCTCTACAGTTTCAACCACCCTCTCCGGTGTTCTCACTCTCAATCCATTCCAGAGTTTGTGAACAGCACAGTAAGAACACCTGAAGGGACATCCAAGCGTGGTGATGAACACGAGGTAACCAACCCTGTTGTAGAGTTCGTACATGGGATCGAAGACTTCAAACCAGTCAGCGGGAATTTCTTTCGATGAAAATCCCAGAGTCTCTAAGAATCCGGGAAGAAACACGAGATCACCCTTTTCATAGACTATCGCTCCGCTCTTCTTTGCGTGTTCCGGAAAGAGTCGTGGATAAACTCCCCCCAGGACAATCGGTACATCGTAGCGATCCTTCAAAAAGCGAATCGTTTCCCACACTCCGGGATACCAGTAGCTCAACGTGGATGTGACCATCACAAGATCAACGTTTCCAATTTCTCCCAGTTTCCATTCGAGGAACTCTGGTGGTGCTCCGTACCTTTTATATCTTCTTGGAACAAATTTCAACATCTCTGGTTTCTCTATAACCTGACTTGGAAACTTTCCAGTACCGTATCTTTTGTCTTCTGGCACTTTTGTGAAGCGTGGAAGAACGGGATCGTGTCTGTTGAGGAGATCCACGAGATGAACCTCGTAGCCCATCCACTCCAGTGCGCGCGCAACGTAAAGAAGCCCGATGGGCTTCAACCAGAAATCGTACGCCGCGAAATCGTGAACCCACGGATTAACGAGGAGTACCTTCAATCTCCGAAGCAGAAGTGGTACACCCCCTTGATCGTGAGGTCTTCGTCGAAGATCTCGTGTTTCATCATCTCCTTCACGATCTTCGACTGACCTCCCGTGAGAACCACCGGTAGATCACCGTAAACTTCTTTTATCCGCCCTATTATCCCCTCAAGAGCGTAGACACTTCCGTTCACCACACCCAGCCTGATGTTTTCTTCCGTATCTTTCCCTACAACAAAATCTGCCGGTTTCACCTCAACGAGCGGAAGCTTTGCCGTTCCCCGAAAGAGCGAGTGAACCATCATGAAGAGTCCAGGCAGAATGGCTCCTCCTTCGTAAGACCCGTTCACAACGAGATCCACAGTGGTTGCCGTTCCCATGTCGATGATGATTCCGCTTTTCCCGTACTCTTTGACGAAAGCGACAACGTTGGCCACTCTGTCTGCTCCAATCTCTCCCGGGTTCTTCACGTTCCATTTCACACATCCGTTTTTCGCCTTTACCCATATCGGTGATATGCGGAAATACTTTTGAGAAAAGCGTTCTATAACTATGTTTTGAGTGGGAACAACGGAGGCTACGCCGATGCCTTTTATCTCACGCATGGCATCGCCCAGAAGCGGGTGAAGGTGCGAAAAGAGTTCGTCTTCCGTCTGAAACACGCCGGTGGACAACCTCCACCTTCTGAAAGTTTTACCATCTTCGGTGATAGAGAAGACAGAATGCGTGTTACCTACATCCACGAGGAGGTACAAAAGTATCACCTCCGTTATGATGGTTTAAAATATATTTTACACACTCGTGGAGCAATTGACACAAAAAATCAGTAAGGTAATACTAAATCTAAGAAGAGGACATCAGAAAATTTTATCATGGGAGGTGGAGAGAGTGGACTGGAAGAAGTACGGCTACAACACGAAGGCCCTTCACGCAGGTTATGAACCACCTGAACAGACTACAGGCTCGAGAGCGGTTCCCATATATCAAACGACTTCTTATGTCTTCAGAGATTCTGACCACGCAGCGAGGCTCTTCGCACTGGAAGAATCCGGGTTCATCTACACAAGGATTGGGAATCCTACAGTGAACGTCCTCGAGGAGAGAATAGCGGCAATGGAGAACGGAGTGGGAGCCTTAGCGGTCGCCAGTGGGCAGGCTGCTATAACTTACGCCATTTTGAACATTGCGGGTCCAGGAGATGAGATCGTCAGTGGGAGTGCGCTGTACGGGGGAACGTACAATCTGTTCAAGCACACTCTCTATAGAAAATCTGGCATCATCGTGAAGTTCGTGGATGAGACGGATCCAAAAAACATAGAAGAAGCCATCACCGAAAAAACAAAAGCGGTGTATCTCGAAACTATCGGGAATCCCGGTCTCACAGTGCCAGACTTCGAAGCGATAGCAGAGATCGCTCACAGACACGGTGTTCCTCTGATAGTGGACAACACGGTGGCACCGTACATCTTCAGGCCGTTCGAACACGGTGCCGACATCGTTGTTTATTCGGCCACGAAGTTCATAGGAGGGCACGGAACATCGATAGGCGGTCTCATCGTAGACAGCGGAAAATTCGACTGGACGAACGGAAAATTTCCAGAACTCGTGGAACCAGATCCCAGCTACCACGGTGTGAGTTATGTGGAGACGTTCAAAGAAGCTGCTTACATAGCGAAGTGCAGAACACAGCTTCTGAGGGACCTAGGAAGCTGTATGAGTCCGTTCAACGCGTTCCTGTTCATCCTCGGGCTTGAAACTCTCAGCCTGAGGATGAAAAAACACTGTGAAAACGCGCTGAAGGTCGTTGAATTTCTGAAATCACATCCCGCTGTGAGCTGGGTCAACTATCCGATAGTTGAAAGCAACAAAACCAGAGAAAATGCGCTGAAATACCTCAAAGAGGGCTACGGTGCGATTGTAACGTTCGGTGTGAAGGGTGGAAAAGAGGCAGGAAAGAAGTTCATTGACAGTCTCACCCTCATTTCCCACCTCGCCAACATTGGTGATGCAAGAACTCTGGCCATTCATCCCGCTTCGACAACCCATCAGCAACTCACGGAAGAAGAACAGTTGAAAACGGGTGTCACCCCAGATATGATAAGATTGTCTGTTGGAATAGAAGATGTGGAAGATATCATAGCTGATCTGGATCAGGCTCTCAGAAGATCTCAGGAGGGATGAAAAGTTGCCAATAAACGTTCCAAGCGGTCTTCCCGCGGTGAAAGTTTTAGCAAAAGAAGGCATCTTCGTCATGACGGAAAAGAGGGCGATCCACCAGGACATCCGCCCTCTTGAAATTCTCATCCTGAACCTGATGCCGGACAAAATAAAAACAGAAATCCAACTTCTCAGACTCCTTGGAAACACTCCTCTTCAGGTGAATGTGACCTTGCTCTACACCGAAACTCACAAACCGAAACACACTCCCATTGAACACATTCTGAAGTTCTACACAACTTTTTCTGCTGTGAAAGATAGAAAATTCGATGGATTCGTTATTACGGGCGCTCCCGTGGAACTCCTTCCGTTCGAAGAAGTAGATTACTGGAAAGAACTCACAGAAATCATGGAATGGAGCCGCCACAACGTGTACTCGACCATGTTCATCTGCTGGGCGGCTCAGGCGGGATTGTACTATTTTTACGGAATACCGAAGTACGAACTTCCGCAGAAGCTCTCAGGTGTTTACAAGCACAGAGTCGCAAAAGATTCAGTCCTCTTCAGGGGGCACGACGACTTTTTCTGGGCGCCGCACTCGCGGTACACTGAAGTGAGAAAGGAAGACATAGACAAAGTACCAGAACTTGAGATCCTCGCAGAATCGGACGAAGCGGGGGTTTACGTGGTTGCAAACAAAAGCGAAAGACAGATATTCATCACAGGACATCCCGAGTACGACAGATATACGCTGAGAGACGAATACTATCGAGATATAGGTCGAAATCTGAAAGTGCCGATTCCTGCCAATTACTTTCCAAACGACGATCCTACAAAAACTCCCATTCTCACTTGGTGGAGTCATGCTCACCTCTTCTTCAGCAACTGGTTGAATTACTGTATCTACCAGAAAACACCTTACAGACTGGAAGACATACACTGAAGAACCCCTTTCGGGGTTCTTCTTTTTCCATGTTAGAATAATAGTTGTGATTCTGAACGCAAAAGGAGTGGGAAAATGTCGATTCTATCAGCCCTGGCAAATTTCTTCGCTCAAACCGCGTTCCCATATCTCACATTTGGGAACATAGCCATGTTCACAGTGGCCATTGCTCTTCTGTATGTAGCTATCGTGAAACACTCAGAACCACTTCTTTTGATTCCCATAGCCTTCGGAATCATTCTTGCGAACATACCCGTTGAAACCACTGGAATATTGAACGAAGGTGGTTTTCTCTTCTATATAAAGAAAGGCCTTGACCTGGGAATCTATCCTCCCCTCATCTTCCTCGGAATAGGCGCCCTCACAGATTTTTCCTTCATGCTCTCGTATCCGATCACCATCTTTCTCGGTGCGGCTGCACAGATGGGAATATTTTTCACCTTCTTTGTGGCAAAGATCCTTGGATTTTCTCTGAAACAGGCGGCTTCCATCGCCATCATAGGCGGAGCAGATGGGCCAACCGCCATTTACATAACGAACACTCTCTCTCCAGAACTGATCGCTCCCATAGCCATATCCGCCTATTCTTACATCGCCCTCATTCCTATCCTTCAACCTGTCGTTTCCAGAATGTTGGTCAGCAAAGAAGAACGAAAAATAAGAATGAAACCACCAAGAAAGGTAAGCAGATTTGAGAGACTTTCATTCCCAATAGTGATAACAGTAGCAACCGCTCTTCTGATTCCAAAATCGCTCCCTCTGGTTGGTTCCCTCATGTTTGGAAACCTCCTCAGAGAAGCGGGGATTGTGAAAAGACTCGTTGAAGCCGCCAGCAGATACATACTCGACACGGTGACGATCCTTCTCATGCTGTCAGTTGGTGCCTCGGCAAGGGCTGATGTCTTCTTGACTCCACAGAGTTTGATGATATTCTTTCTCGGGGCAGTCGCTTTCCTCGTGTCAATGAGTTCTGGGATTCTGTTCGCGAAACTCATGAACCTGTTTTTGAAAGACAAAATAAACCCGCTCATAGGAGCGGCTGGTGTTTCTGCCGTACCGGATTCTGCCAGAGTTGCACAGAAACTTGCTCAGGAAGAGGACCCAAGTAACTATATACTAATGCACGCAATGGGACCCAACGTGGCGGGAGTCATAGGCTCAGCCACTGTAGCAGGAGTATTTTTGATGTTTCTCAGCTGAGAGGGAAGAATATGAGTTACAAAATCGTGGTGAATTATGACTGGTGTAAGGCATGTAAACTGTGCGCGTGGATCTGTCCGACTGGAGCCATCACGAGTGATGAAATAGGAAAACCCGTGACGAACGAGGACAAATGTACCGGATGTTTAAAATGTGAGAAAATATGTCCGGATATGGCTATAGAAATTGTGAGTGATGAGAATGTCTGAGATGATGTTTCTTCAGGGAAACGAAGCGTGTGCTCTGGGCGCGATAAAAGCGGGATGTAGGTTTTTCGCGGGCTATCCAATCACTCCCTCCACAGAGATAGCGGAGGTGATGGCAAGAGAACTACCAAAAGTGGGTGGAGTTTTCGTTCAAATGGAAGACGAAATAGCTAGTGCAGCGGCTGTTGTTGGGGCATCCCTCGCCGGTGTGAAGTCTATGACGGCTACAAGCGGACCTGGGTTCAGCCTCATGCAGGAAGTTATAGGCTACGCGATCATGACGGAAACACCGTGTGTCTTTGTCAACGTTATGAGACTTGGCCCTTCCACCGGACTTCCGACGAAACCTGCGCAGGGAGACATCATGCAGACAAGATGGGGAACGCACGGAGATCACGCTATAATTGTCCTTTATCCTTCATCAGTTGCAGAGGTCTATCGTTACATAATCACTGCATTCAACTTAGCGGAAGAATACAGGACCCCCGTCGTGTTTCTCATGGATGCGACGCTCGGTCACATGAGGGAAAGCTTCTATCCACCGAAAGATGAAGAATTGTTCATCATAGAAAGATTGAAGGACACTTCTTTTGGAGAAGAAGATCTTTTCGTACCTTTCTCTGAAAGTGAGTACGCAGAACCCACACCACTTCCCATGGCCGAGATGGGAAAGACGAGATTTCATGTCTCTGGCCTTGTTCATGACGAATCAGGTTTTCCTCTCACTTCTCCTGATGTGGCAGAAAAATTGATAAGAAGGCTGACGAACAAAATCAGACTCCATGCAGATGAAATAGCTTTCTACGAGGAGTACGAGACGGAGGACGCAGAAATTCTGGTGGTGGCCTATGGGATAGTCGCAAGAAGCGCTATGAAAGCGGTAAAAATCGCAAGACGCGACAGAATCAAGGTGGGATTGTTCAAGCCCATCACAATCTGGCCGGCTCCCGTATCACGTTTCAGAAAACTGGCAGAAAAAGTGAACACCATAGTGATAGCCGAGATGAATCTGGGACAGTACGCAAAAGAACTCATCAGTTCCATAGACAGAAAATCGAAAGTCATAAGAACCATAAACAAAGTGAACGGAGAACTCATAAAACCCGAAGAGATTCTGGATGTTATAACCGAAACTCAAATAGAGATTTAACATAAAAGGGTACAATTGAATCTTGGTTGATCAAAAAATCGAGGAGGTGGAAACTGTGTACGTGGAAATCGTGGATGTAAGAGCAAGAGAGGTTCTGGATTCGAGAGGAAATCCCACCGTTGAAGCGGAAGTCGTTCTTGAAGACGGTACTGTTGGGAGAGCCATTGTACCCTCAGGTGCCTCCACTGGAAAATTCGAGGCCCTGGAAATCAGAGACAAAGACAAGAAGAGATATCTCGGGAAAGGTGTTCTGAAAGCAGTAGAGAACGTGAACGAAACCATAGCTCCCGCGCTGATCGGAATGAACGCATTCGATCAGCCACTCGTTGACAAGACACTGATAGAACTGGACGGCACTGAAAACAAATCTAAACTGGGTGCCAACGCTATACTCGCCGTTTCTATGGCGGTTGCCAGAGCAGCGGCGAATTATCTTGGGTTGCCTCTCTACAAATACCTCGGAGGAGTCAACGCAAAGGTTCTACCGGTGCCTCTGATGAACGTGATCAACGGTGGACAGCACGCAGACAACAATCTTGACCTTCAGGAATTCATGATTGTTCCCGTCGGATTTGACAGCTTCAGAGAAGCTCTGAGGGCAGGAGCTGAAATATTCCACACGTTGAAAAAGATACTCCACGAAGCTGGCCATGTGACAGCGGTCGGAGACGAGGGTGGATTCGCCCCCAATCTGTCTTCCAATGAAGAAGCCATAAAGGTTCTGATTGAAGCCATAGAGAAGGCAGGCTACAAAGCCGGGGAAGAAGTCTTCATAGCCCTCGACTGTGCGGCGTCTTCCTTCTACGATGAAGAAAAAGGTGTTTACTTCGTCGATGGTGAAGAAAAATCCAGCGAAGTTCTCATGGGATACTACGAAGAACTGGTAGCAAAGTACCCCATCATATCAATTGAAGATCCGTTCGCAGAAGAAGACTGGGATGCATTTGTGGAATTTACAAAGAGAGTAGGAAACAAGGTTCAGATCGTTGGAGATGACCTTTACGTGACCAACGTGAAAAGACTCTCCAAGGGAATAGAGCTCAAAGCGACCAACTCCATACTCATCAAACTCAATCAAATAGGCACAGTCACGGAAACTCTCGACGCGGTGGAGATGGCACAGAAGAACAACATGACAGCCATCATTTCCCACAGATCTGGAGAGAGTGAAGACACGTTCATCGCGGACCTCGCTGTGGCAACGAACGCTGGTTTCATCAAGACGGGATCCCTTTCCAGAAGTGAAAGGATAGCCAAGTACAACCAGCTTTTGAGAATCGAGGAAGAACTCGGAAAAGCGGCGGAATTCAGAGGTTTGAAATCTTTCTACTCCATAAATAGATAACACCGAAGGCCCACTTCGGTGGGCCTTCATTTAGTTGAGGTGGTTTCAGATTGGAAAGGCATGAAGAGATAAAAAAAGGAGCATGGATTGGAATATTTGGAAATGCCGTGCTTGCCGCCTTGAAGATTTTGGTGGGACTGCTCACGGGAAGCTATGCGATACTCGCAGACGGAATAGACACGTCCACCGACATATTCACATCTTTTGTCATACTCCTCTCATCCAGAATCTCAGGAAAACCACCTGATGAGACGCATCCCTACGGCCATGAAAGGGCAGAAACGATCGCTTCAAAGATCATTTCCTTCGTTATGTTTTACGCAGGAGCCTCTCTTCTTGTTGAATCAGTAAAAAGGCTTGTGGAACAGGAGTTTTCTTTGGAACTCACTCTGACAGCCTTTATTGTTGTTGGAATTTCCGTTGCAGGCAAAACTTTTCTTTTTTTATACAAACTGTCCCTTGGGAGACGTCTGAACAGCCTAGCTACAATCAGTGATGCTTTGAACATGAGAAACGACATAATGATCTCAGGAACTGTTCTGGCCGGTATGTTTGCGATGAAAACCTTCGGATGGTGGTGGTTGGACAGTCTGCTCGCGATTTTCGTTTCCATTCTGATTCTGAGAACTTCCTTTTCTGTATTCTACGAAGCAGCTTACGAACTCATGGATGGTATGAAAAGAACCGAGTTAGACATGTACGATGATATCTTTGTCGTCCTCGAGCGTTTTCCAAACGTGCACAACCCCCACAGGATGAGAATAAGAAGGGTGGGAACAAAGTACTTCATAGAAATGGATATCGAAGTAGACGGAAAGATGTCGGTGAAAGACGCGCACGAATTGACCGTGAAAATAAGGAAAGAAATGATGAGAAGGAGAGATGATATAGAAGATGTAACAATACACGTTGAACCGCTGGGAAATGTGGAAGAAGAAGGATTCGGGTTAAAGAAAGGAGAGGAAAAATGAGATTGATGGACAGTCTCGAAATACTCTACTACAAAAAAGGAAAAGAATTCGGCATTCTCGAGAAGAAAATGAAAGAAATTTTCAACGAAACGGGTGTGAATCTCGAGCCGGTGAATTCTGAACTGATTGGAAGAATTTTTCTCAAGATCAACGTTCTGGAAGAAGGAGAAGAAGTGCCAAGTTTTGCCATAAAAGCTCTCACACCGGAAGAAAACGCCGTCGATCTCCCGCTCGGAGAATGGGCAGACCTGAAAAACGTCTTTGTTGAGGAAGTCGACTACCTCGATTCTTATGGTGATATGAGAATACTATCGGAGAAAAACTGGTACACAATTTACGTTTCATTTTCTTCGGTGAAGGAGAAAAATAGGAACGAATTAGTGGAAAAGTTCATGAAGTACTTTTTTGAATCGAAAGGATGGAATCCTGAAGAGTACACGTTTTCTGTCCAAGAAATAGACAATCTGTTCTGAGGTGAGAGAATGAACGTTCTGGCACTCGACTCTTCCCAGAAGATAAGAGTTGGGTTGAAAAAAGGAGAAGACCTCTTTGAAATTTCGTACACCGGCGAGAAAAAACACGCAGAGATTCTTCCTGTTATTTTGGAGAAGCTGTTAGACGAAATGGGGCTCAAAGTGAAGGATCTCGATGTTGTGGGAGTGGGAATTGGTCCTGGAGGATTGACGGGCCTCAGGGTGGGAATCGCCACCGTAGTAGGGCTCGTGTCTCCATACGATATACCTGTGGCTCCTCTGAACTCTTTCGAAATGGCTGCAAAGAGCTGTCCAATCGATGGTGTTGTACTCGTTGCCAGAAGAGCGAGAAAAGGTTACCACTATTGTGCAGTTTATCTGAAAGGCGAAGGACTTAATCTGCTGAAAAAGCCGAGCGTGGTCTCTGACGATGAACTGGAAGAGATCACAAAAGAGTTTTCTCCAAAAATAATCCTGAAGGACTACATTTTTATCTCACCTGCCGTGCTGGTTGAAGAGAGCGAGAGTCTTTTCAGGGAGAAAAAGACCATTCATTACTACGAAATCGAACCTTTGTATCTCCAGAAATCCATAGCGGAATTGAACTGGGAAAAAAAGAAAAGGGGCTGACGCCCCTTACTGAACCTTCTCGAGTTCTCTGGCAACTTCGAGGATCAGTTTTTCACCCTCGTAATCCACTCTCACCGTCTGACCTTCCTGCACTTCACCTGATATGATCATTCTTGCGAGTGGTGTTTCGATTTCTCTTTCTATCAACCGCCTTAGCGGTCTTGCACCGAACGTTGGATCGTATCCCCTTTCCGCGAGGTATTCTTTCGCCGTTTCGGTGATCGTGAGTTTTATGTTCTTGTCTTTCAACCGCTCTTCAAGTCTTTTGATCATTATTTCCACGATCTGCTTCATGTGTTCTTTTGTGAGTGGTTTGAAGACAACCACGTGGTCTATCCTGTTTATGAACTCGGGCCTGAAGTAGTGTTTCAGCTCTTCTCTAACTCTTTCTTCAATTTCATCAAAACTCTTTCCTTCTTTAACGTAGTTCAGTATCAGATCGCTCGCTATGTTACTCGTCATTATAATGATCGTGTTCTTGAAATCAACAACGTTTCCTTTGCTGTCTGTGAGTCTTCCATCGTCCATTATCTGAAGCAGTATGTTGAACACATCCGGATGTGCTTTTTCAATCTCATCGAGCAGTATGACACTGTACGGTCTCCTCCTTACGGCTTCGGTCAGCTGACCACCTTCCTCATAACCAACGTATCCCGGAGGTGCTCCTATCAGTTTGGAGACAGCATGCTTTTCCATGTATTCGGTCATATCGATTCGTATCAGTGCGTTTTCGCTTCCAAAGAGCACTTCAGCGAGTGTCTTTGCGAGCTCAGTCTTACCAACACCCGTTGGTCCAAGGAAGAGGAAAGTACCGACCGGCCTGTTAGGATCTTTTATCCCAGCCCTTGCCTTTCTGATGGCATCGGCCACTACCTCAACCGCCTCCTCCTGGTCCACAAGCCTCTGATGGATTATCTCTTCGAGCTTCAGAAGCTTTTCTTTTTCAGATTCAACGATTCTGGAAACTGGAACACCCGACCAGGATTCAACCACTTCTGCTATCTTCTCCGCTGTGACAACCGGTTTTCCACTCTTCAAAGCTTCGTACTCGCTCTTGAGTCTGAAGAATTCTTTTTTGAGATCGGCCGCTTCTCTGTACTGAGATCTTATAGTGAGCTCATCGATTTTCGCCTCAATCTCTTTTATTTTTTTCTCGAGTTCGCGAAGCTTCGTTTCATCCTTTTCCTGTTTTGTAGCACTGAGTCTTACTCTCGCTGCCGCTTCATCCAGCAGGTCAATCGCTTTGTCCGGCAAGAATCTGTCCGTTATGTACCTTGCTGAGAGCTTGGCAGCTGCCTCTATCGCTTCGTCTTCTATCTTCACCTTGTGGTGTTCCTCGTAGACTTTTTTCAGCCCTTTCAAGATCTCTATGGTTTCCTCCACACTCGGTTCTTTCACCATTACCGGCTGAAATCTTCTCGCGAGCGCTTTGTCTTTTTCTATGTGTTTCCTGTACTCATCCAGCGTGGTCGCACCTATGACGCGTATTTCTCCGCGAGCGAGGGCTGGTTTCAACATGTTGGCAGCGTCCATCGCTCCTTCGGCTGCGCCAGCACCAACCAGGGTGTGTATCTCATCGATGAAGAGAATTGTTTTTTCTTTCTGTTTCATCACTTCATCGAGGAATGATTTCAACCTTTCTTCAAACTCTCCCCTGTATTTGGTTCCCGCTATCATCCTTCCAAGATCCACCATCAGTATACGCACATCTTTCAGAGAATCAGGGACTTTCCTTTCGACGATTCTCTGCGCGAGACCTTCCACAATAGCGGTTTTTCCAACACCCGGATCACCGATGAGAATTGGGTTGTTCTTGGTTTTTCTCATGAGAATCTCGATCACACGCTCGATTTCTTTGTCCCTTCCTATGATAGGACCTATTTTTCCTTCTCTCGCCAATTTTGTGAGATCGGTTGCAAAAGCCATGAGCGGCGACTGCTCAGCCGCGTATTCTTCTTCGTGCTCCTTAATCGTTTGAAGCACCTTTTCGTAGTCAATACCGTACTTTTTCAGAACACGAGCGGCATACGTGGAACCGTCCCTCAGCAGTCCCAGAAGGAAGTGAAGAGGACCTATATCCTTCTGCTTGAAGAGCCTGGCTTCTTTTCTCGCCAGCTCCAGGATGTAAGAAAGCTCTTTCGATACATAGACCTGATCGGAGAATCCGTAGTATATACCGTACTGGGAATCGATGTAGTCTTCAAGCTCATTAATCACTTCCTCCACGTTCACATTGAGATCTTTCAGTATCTTCGTGACCTCGTTTTCATCGTAAAAAATCTGAAGAAGAATGTGTTCTGGTCTGATCAGATTCTGATTTCTTTCTTTGATATCCTCAACACTCCTCTCGAAAATATCCTTCATCTTGTCGTTCAGGTTTCTCATGATTCTCACCTCCGGTTCATTATATTAGCACTCAAAAATTACGTTTGATAAAACAAAAAGTGAATATCTCTTGAAACGACGAGATATCTTCTTTTCCCACTCAATTAGTACACACTTGTATATAAAAAATGAATCGACCAAAAATCCCTTCAATTCGGTAGTTCGGGATGATGTTCGTTTATTTACCGTTTTTTTGATTTTTCCAGAAGAATACGTTATAATGTTTCCACACGAGGATCAGAAGGCGTGATAAGATGCGGAAATATTCGCAGCGACACATTCCTGTAATGGTTAAAGAAGTTATTGAGTTTCTGAAACCAGAGGATGAGAGAATCATCCTCGATTGTACGGTAGGTGAAGGTGGACACTCCAAAGCGATTCTGGAACACTGTCCGGGATGCAGAATCATAGGATTAGATGTTGACTCAGAAGTTTTGCAAATCGCCGAAGAGAAGTTGAAAGAATTCTCAGATCGTGTGAGTCTGTTCAAAGTCTCCTACAGAGAAGCGGATTTTCTTCTTAAAACCTTAGGAATAGAAAAAGTAGATGGAATACTAATGGATCTTGGGGTTTCTACTTATCAGCTCAAAGGAGAGAATCGTGGCTTCACGTTCGAGAGAGAAGAACCGCTGGATATGCGTATGGATCTGGAAAGTGAACTAACAGCCCAAAAAGTTTTGAATGAGTTACCGGAAGAGGAGTTAGCGAGGATAATTTTTGAGTACGGTGAAGAGAAGAAATTCGCAAGGAGAATCGCTCGAAAGATCGCTGAAAATCGTCCGCTCAACACTACCCTCGACCTCGTTAAAGCCGTGAGAGAAGCGCTTCCATCCTACGAAATCAGGCGCCGTAAGAGACATTTTGCAACGAAAACGTTCCAGGCCATAAGAATTTACGTCAACAGAGAACTTGAAAATCTGAAGGAATTTCTGAAAAAAGCTGAGGATCTTCTGAATCCGGGTGGCAGAATAGTGGTCATCTCCTTTCATTCTCTGGAGGATAGGATTGTCAAAGAGACGTTCAGAAATTCCAAAAAGTTACGAATATTGACGGAAAAACCGGTTCGTCCCTCGGAAGAAGAAATAAGAGAAAATCCAAGATCCAGGAGCGGACGCTTGCGTGCAGCGGAGCGGATAGGGGAAGGAGGAGATTGATCTGCCAGCGAAGGTAAACCAGAGGACGAGAGTGCTTGTCCTTTCGCATCAACTTATTTTTACCATTGTGCTCGTTGCTGTGTTATTGTTCGTGGGGGTAACTGCCTTAAGAGTGGGAGTTCTGACCTTCTACCTCATGCAAAACAACAAGAAGCTCGAAATCGAGATCAAAGAACTGGAGAGAACTCATCAGGCACTCAAAGAAGAGTTCTACCACATCTCATCCTATTTCGATCTCCTGAATCCCTCGGAGTGAGAGTGATAGATGGAAAAAAGGTTGTGGCTACTTCTTGCAATCTTTGCGATATTTTTGATGGTCTCCTTCGTGAATTTGTTCTTCTTTCCTTTAACAGAAAGAACAAACTGGTTCATTTCTATCCCTCCCCAGCGAGGAAGTATTATGGATATCCGGGGTAGGAAAATGGCCTATGATTCGCCAGAATACGTTGCTTATCTCGACGTCGACTTTTTTAAAAGACAAAATGGAAATATAAAAGCACTCGAGAAGACCCTGCAAAACTGTGGTATTACAGAACCGGTAGAGAAAGTGATGGAGTATAAGTTTTTCAAACTCACAGAGGGAGAAGATAGAGTTGACGTGTTGAAGAAGATAGAATCAGAGTTGCTTCCCTTTGTCAACATAGAGCTGGTATACACCAGAAAAAAAATTCAGGATTACGCTACAGGAGTTTTGCTTGGAACGGTGATAGATGGAAGGGGAAAGGGAGGAATAGAAGGTTTTTTTGACGATCAGTTACGAGGAAAAAGAAAGGGTTTTTTAGAACTTCGTTACAGAGGAACCCGCCTCTCCCCATCCCTTGTGAATTACTCCCCACCCGAAAACGGAAAAGACGTCTGGTTGTCTCTGGATCTTGACCTTCAAAGGCGCGTCTACGATATCATCTCGAAGGCCGTGGAAGAATACTCCGCGGAAGCGGGTCATGTGATTGTGATGGAATCGAAAACTGGCAGGATACTATCAATGGTGACCACCAGAAACTGGAACGATTTGATCGGCGGATACATAGAGCCAGGTTCGACGATAAAACCTCTGGTGTACGCGATCGCTCTCGAGACACATTCTGCTTCACCAGATTTCACCGTTGAATGCGAAGGTTCAATAAAACCAGTAGAGCAACTTCCTGTAGTCATAAGAGACATAGAAAAGCATGGCCTGGTGGATTTCTCCATGGGAATCGTAAAATCGTGCAACGTGATGAGTGTTAAGGTAGGAGAGCTTATCATGGAAAAAATCGGTGTTGATGGATTCTATGAGTGGCTTCAGAAGGTAGGCTTTGGGGAAAAAACCGGTATCGAAATGGAGGGGGAAATCGCTGGTGTTCTGAGAGAAGCGAAAAAATGGTCTCTCATAGATCCGGCTGAAATTTCGATTGGGCAAGGTATCGGTGTCACTCCTGTACAGTTGATTTCATCTCTCAATATCTTTGCGAACGATGGATACTGGGTGAAACCTACCATTTTGAAAGATTCCCAGGTGGAAAAAAGAAGAGTTTTTTCAAAAGAAACAACAGACGTGATAAGACAGGCAATGGCTCAGGTTGTAAAAGAAGGAACAGGAAAACTCGCTCAGGTGAAAGAAGTATCGATCGCTGGTAAAACGGGAACCGCCCAGAAGGCGATCGGTGGAGAATACAGGAATATTTATCACTCACTTTTCGTGGGTTTTTTCCCCGCTGAAGATCCGAAGTACACGATACTGGTTCATCTGGACAGCCCCTCAGGGGCTTTCTACGGAGGAGAGGTCGCTGCTCCAGTGTTCAGAGAGATCGTAGAGATTTTCACAAAGAAAGAAGATGGAAGGATAGAGGCTGTAGAAGGCTTGATGCCAGATCTAACTGGACTCCCAGTTAGAGACGCTTTGCTTGTTCTGGAATCCCTCGGAGTGAAGGACGTGGAGATAAAAGGAAAAGGGTGGAAGGTGTCTGAACAAACACCCCCACCCAATCATCCTTTTGAAGGACCTGTGATTCTGTTTTTGAGCGATCAGAAGTAATGTTTTGCGGCGTGTTCAACAGCAATGGCACCGTCTGCAACAGCTGTGACTATCTGTCTGAGGTTTTTCTTTCTCACATCACCGACCGCGTATATCCCCTTCACGGAAGTTTCCATGTTCTCATCCGTTACGATGTAACCGTAGGGATCCAGTTCTGCCAGACCTTTAAGCAGTTTCGAGTTTGGATCGAGCCCTATGAAGATGAACACTCCATCTGCTTTCAATACCTTCTTTTCTCCCGTTTTCACGTTCTCTATAACGACTTCTTCAACCTTGTCTTTTCCTCTGATTTCCTTCACGGTGGAGTTATAAATGACTTCTATCTTTGGATTGCTCAAGACCCTTTCCTGAAGAACCTTCGCAGCCGTGAGCGTTTCAAGAAGCTGGATCATGGTGATCTTGTTCACTATGTTGGCAAGGAAAATCGATTCGTCGCACGCGCTGTCTCCTCCACCCACTACGATTATGTCCTTTCCCGCAAACAGATATCCATCACAGGTTGCGCAGTACGACACGCCTTTCCCAAAGAACTCCTTTTCACCGGGTACATTCAATCTCTTCGGATTCGCACCGGTTGCAACGATCACTACGGGAGCTTCTATTCTTTTACCATTATCCAGTTCGACCACTTTTTTGTCTCCCTGGATTTCCAGTTTAACGACTTCGGCGTTGTATATGTCTGCGCCGAATTTCTCGGCGTGTTCTTTGAACTTCGAAGCGAGTTCTTCTCCGGAGATGGCAGGGAATCCCGGGTAGTTCTCAACCAGATGAGTGAGGTTCACGTATCCTCCTTCGATCGCTTTTTCAACGACCAGAACAGAAAGTCCTGCCCTTCTGGCGTAGATGGCAGACGTGAGACCCGCGGGTCCTCCACCCACAACGACTATGTCGTATTTGTCTTTTATCTCTTTCTTTCTTATGGATCCAGTATCAAAGAAAACCACTTCTTCTCACCCCTTTGCGAGCCTCAACACCTCGTTTATGAATTCTTTCTCGGGATAAGCCCCTACGAAGAATTTCGACGGATCCCTGTTCACAACAATGTGGGGAACAGAAGAGACTCCGAATTCCTCACTCAGCTCCCAGTATTCGTTCGCTTCTATCATCTCTCCGATTATCTTGTCGCTGGCCATAGCCATGTTGTGAGCCATGAGAACCGCCCTGGGGCAGTAAGGGCACGTTGGCGTAACAAACACACTGATTCTTATCGGTTTCTCAAGATTCTGGAGTTTCTGAATGCTCTCTTCAGAAAGCTGCGGTTTTCCTTCAGAGACGGCGATGATATCCTGAATGAGCGTTCCAAATTCGTGTCCTGAGGGAACTCCGTAAAATCTGATACCGTAATCCTTACCGTCCTCGGGCAAAAGAATTGTGGCGGGAACCATTTCCACCTGGTACTTTTCCACCGCTTCCTTGTCGCTGTCGAAATCACGGATTTCAAGTTCAAGTCTTGGATCGACAGAGACGAGTTCCTCCAGGACCTGTTCTGTGATTTCGCAGTACTGACAGCGCGCTTTGTCTTCCGTCTTGAAGAAGACGATCTTCACCTTTCTTTTGAGCTCTTTCCCAAAAAGATCCTTGAGATAAGCGATGTCCTTGTCCGACAAAATACCCATTTTTTCACCTCCGATATAATTCTACCAAATTAGTCGAGTTTGTCTACTCCGTTCAGTAAACCTATTGTTACACCAAGAACAAGCAAGATTGAAATCACGAAAGGATTCTTTAAATCTGCACTTGAAAAGACGATGTACAGACCAAAAAACTTCAAAGCCGGTCTTCCAAAGGACTTGAACAGTTTCTTTCTGATCTGATAGAGGCTGAATTCTCTGTCGTTGTATCCAAAGGAGAGGAACATGATGCGGTACTGTTCATTTATACTCATCAGAAAATGAACAGACTCTCCAAGAAAAAAGAGCACCGCAAGAACGACCACTATCAGATAGAAAAAGAGAGAATTCAAAATCCAGGAAAACAGGTAAATGAGACCGAGGGTGGTGAACTCGTTGAATATTTTGAGGGCGCTCAGATCAATTTTTTCTCTTCTCTTCAGATAGAGGTAGGAAAAGAAGACAGATACAAAGAATCCAACAACAGAAAAGGACAACCCTTCAAGGAACCAGATCATTTCTCATCCCTCTTGTTTTCTTCCTTTTTGAAAATTTCAGATATAGCTCCCAGGCTTGCGAGTATGGAACTCGCTTCAAATGGGAGGAATATCTTTGTCGCCTGACCGTTAGCCATTTCCTTCAGCGTCTCAAGGTACCTGACGGTGAGAAGATCCTTGGTCGGATTTCCTTCGTGTATTGCATTGAAAACGAGCTTTATTGCCTCGGCCTGTCCACGTGCTTCGAGAATGAGTTTTTGCATGTTCGCTTCTGCGACTCTCTTTATGGCTTCCGCTTCACCCTCTGCTCTCAAAATAGCCGCGTTTTTCTCACCTTCTGCTTTCAATATTTCCGCCTGTTTGTAACCCTCCGCTTCCAGTATAGCCGCTCTTTTTGTTCTCTCTGCTTTCATTTGCTTGCTCATAGCATCGGTGATATCCTGAGGTGGATCTATCTTTTTAATTTCAACTCGGGTGATCCTCACACCCCACTTGTCCGTTGCTTCGTCGAGAACGGTTCGAAGCTTCATGTTTATTCTTTCCCTGGATGTGAGTGTTTGATCGAGTTCCAGCTCACCTATGACGTTTCTCAGGTTCGTCTGAGCGAGTTTTATGGTGGCCATCTCGAAGTTGCTCACGTTGTAAACCACCCTGTACGCGTCGGTGATCTCGTAGTAGATCACGGCGTCCACCGTTACGACCACGTTATCTCTTGTTATGACCTCCTGTGGAGGAACATCAATGACTTTTTCTCTCATGTCTACCTTTATCATTCGCTCGAAGAAAGGAATTATGAAATGTACTCCAGACCCGACTTCTCTTTTGAACTTCCCGAGCCTTTCCACAAGCCCCCGTTCGTACGGACGAACGATCCTTACAGAACTCGCAGCCAGTACGATCAGAAAGAAAACCAAAACAACAAGAGCTATCAACATAGAAACACCTCCCTCATACTCTTTTTACAACCACATGGGCACCTTCCACCTTCATTATCTTCACGTGTTCTCCTTTCTCAATGATCTCATCGTCGTCTTCTACGTACGCCCTCCACACATCTCCGTTGATTTTCACAAGGCCAGTTCCCTTTCTGTTGTCTATTGTTTCAATAACGATCGCTACTTTTCCGGCGATCTCTTCGACATGGATTTTTCTTGGCGATTCCCAGTTCTGAACCAGCCTTCTCGTGAAAAAGACGAGTACTATAGATACAGCTGCAAAGACTATGATTTGAACGTACACCCCAAGATAAAGTGACACCAGAGAAGCGGCAAGCGCTCCCACTCCAAACCAGAATATGAAGAATGTAGGTGTGAGAATTTCCGCAACCATAAGGATCACACCGAGAACAAGCCAAAACACCCAGGCTTCCATAGTTTCGCCTCCTCACATTTCAAACACCTTTCTTGGATCCATGTAAAGGATCTCTACATCAGGCATTTCCTCTCTGTATCTTTTTATGACAGACTTGAGCTGTCTTATGTAGCGGGTGGAAATGTGGTAGAGAATGATTCTTTTGACACCTGCTGATTTCACAGACTCCATCACTTCATCTATGGCGGCGTGGTTCTTGTACCTTCGATCACGTGCATCCAGGAACGTACACTCGTGGATGAGCAGTTCCGTTCCACGGATCTCCTCAGGATCGAGTGCCAGCGAGTCTCCACTGATGGTGAGGATCTTTTTGTGATATTCTTCAGTGACAAAGTCTCTACCTTTCTCTTTTACAAGACGTGAAATTTCTTTGCTGTCCAGTTCCTGAAACTCTTTCTTCAGCTTTCTTCTAACCTCGAATACGTGATAACCAAAACTCACTTCAGAAGAAACGTGTTTCGTTTTGAACGGCTGAACGTACCTCTTGAATCCCCCTGCGTCTCTCAGAAAAACTGTCTCACCTTCCCTCAGAGGGTGAACATTGAAGGAGAATCTGAGATCGGGGTTTGCTCTCTTTATGAATTCGGTGTACTCCTCCACTGCCCTATTCCCCTCTGGATAGAAAACATCGAGGGGCTTCTCTCTGTCTCCCATACCGTTGTTCCTTATGTTTACAACGCCCCACAATCCCGCTATGTGATCCACGTGACCATGAGTGAGAAAGATGTATTTGAAGGCGTACACCTTACTTCCAAGAGTCGTGGAGACACCCTCTCCCGCATCGAAGAGTATGCGCTCCGGTGAATAATAGATCCAAGTGGAAAACAGCGCCTTTGAAAACCCTATGATGTTCATTCTTCTCTCTCCACCCTGATCTTTATCGTGTCCTTAACACCTCCTGGCAGACTGACTTCCAGAGAGTATTCACCCAGTTCTTTTATGGGTTTGTCCAGTTTGAACCACTTTTTATCGAGCTCCAAACCGGTGGTTTTTGAAATCTCTTCTGCGAGTGTCGCAGCTGTAACAGCTCCGAATATCTTTCCACCTTCACCCGCTTTGACCTTCACGACGTGAGTTCTTTTTTTCAATTCCTTGAGGATCTTTTCGCTCTCTTCTCGTTCTCGTTCCTTTTTTCTTTTCTCTATTTCCTTTTCGTGTTTTATTGCCCTTTCAAGCCCTTCCGTGTATTCTTTTGCAAAACCGCGGGGTATGAGGTAGTTCCTCGCGTACCCATCCGAAACTTCTTTGATTTCACCCTTTTTTCCGATCTTTGGAATGTCCCTGAGAAGTATCACCTTCAAAACAGATCACCTCCTGAAAATTTTTCCTTATCTATTCTATCATGCTTGATTGATATAATCTTGAAGAGAGGAGGTGTGAAGTGTGCAGAAAGCGATAGTTCTGTGTGCTGGAAAAGGGACAAGACTCAGACCACTCACGTTCACAACCGCCAAACACCTTATTCCTATTGCTAACAAGCCTATTCTCTTCTACAGTCTGGAAAATATCGCACAAGCTGGTATCGAAGAAGTGGGGATCGTGGTGAGCCCTCACAATGCCGAAGAGTTCAAGAGCATAGTTGGTGCGGGTGAGAACTTCGGTCTCAAGATCTCTTACATCATCCAGGAGGAACCCAAAGGTCTTGCACATGCCGTCTGGGTTTCACGAGAATTTATTGGAGACGAAGATTTCATGATGTACCTGGGAGACAACCTCATTCTCGAAGATCTGGGAAAATTCGTGAAAGATTTTGAAAATTCGGACTATGCCGCTTCAATTCTGCTATCACCAGTCAAGGATCCAACCCGTTTCGGTGTAGCCGTGATGGAAGGTGACAGAGTGATAAAGGTTGTGGAAAAACCCAAAACACCTCCCAGCAACCTCGCCATAGTGGGTCTCTATCTTTTCAAAAGTAAGATCTTCGAAGGGATAAAGAACATAAGACCTTCTTGGAGAGGAGAACTCGAGATAACGGACGCCATCGAATACCTTATTGAAAAGGGTGAAAAGGTTCGAGGTTACATCGTTTACGGTTGGTGGAAAGACACTGGAAAGCCTGAAGATCTGCTAGAAGCCAACAGGAAGATCCTGATGGAGACAACCGAAGAACTTCTCGGGGAAATGGATGACAAGTCCTCCATACAAGGGCCTGTTAGAATAGGAAAAGCGTCGAAAATCGTCAATTCTGTGATTAGAGGTCCCGCAGTCATAGGAGATAATTGCTTCATAAAGAACTCTTACATAGGTCCCTACTCTTCAATAGGCAACGGCGTGATTCTCGAAGACTGTGAAGTGGAAAACAGCATCGTGATGGATGAATGCTCCATAACGGGTGTGGAAAAAAGGATAGATTCTTCTATACTGGGAAAGGGAGTTTCTGTGAGGGGATCACAGAAGAGACCCGCGAGTTTGAATCTCATCCTGGGAGACATGAGTCGGGTGGAACTTTAAAAAAGAGGGGCTTTGAGCCCCTCTTATTGTTTCGTCCACTTCACGATGATAGGCGAGACAATGTAAAGCGAGGAGTACGTTCCTACAACCGTTCCCACTGTCATTCCAAAAGCGAAAGGTTTGACGGCGTTTCCGGCGAACAGAAGAAGGACAAAAACGACGAAGAACGTGGTGAGAGAGGTATTTATCGTTCTGGCGAGTACCTGATTTATACTCATGTTCACAATGTTCACCATGTTCCTTCCGCGATATCTTTTCATGTTCTCTCTGATCCTGTCTGAAAGAACGATCGTGTCGTTGAGAGAGTAACCAAGCAACGTGAGAAATGCTGCCACCGCCGCGACGTTTATCTCGTAGCCGAACAGCGAGAAGAATCCCATGGTGATGAGCACATCGTGTATCAGAGCCACAACGGCAGCGACTCCAAAGATGAACCTGAACCTGATAGTGATGTAGATGAGGAGAACAACAAGAGCCACCAGAATCGCTGTCCACGTTCCCCTTCTGATTTCCTCGGCCGCCGTTCCACTGATCTCATTGAAGGACACCACCTTACCAGAAAGGAGTTTTTCCATCTCTTCCTGAATTTTCTGCTTTTCATCTGGTTCGTAAGTTTTCGGAACGATGATGGAGTACTTCTGAACGTTTGAAGGATCACCCGCAGAACGAACTGCCACTATCCTTGCCTTTGCAAATTCCTCAGAGATTTGAGAGATGGCCGTTCTTATGTCGCTTTCCGTAATCTCTATATTTTCAAATCTCACTATGATTTCAGAACCACCGGTGAATTCCACCCCGAAGTTGAATCCTCTTGTTAATATGGAAACGATGGATATCGCTATTAGTATCAGCGAGATCGCGATGAAGATCTTCGACTTTCCCATGAAATCAATTTCTTTTCTCATTGCCCGGTCCCTCCCTGTGCCTCACCGGCTCTGAAGGGTTTTATGAAGCGCGCAAGTGCATCGAGAAGCAGACGGCTGAACACCAGATTCACAAAGATACTGCCAAGTACACCGATGGTCAGAGTGATGGCAAAGCCTTTGATGGTTCCAGTACCAAAATAGTAGAGGATGAGACCTGTGAGTATCGTTGTGATGTTCGCATCGAGTATCGTCGAAAGCGATCTGTCGAAACCAGCCGCTATGGAAGTTTTAACAGGTTTACCCAGTCTCATCTCTTCTTTTATTCTTTCGTATATGATCACGTTTCCATCGACGGTCGTTCCTATAGTGAGGATGATACCCGCTATTCCAGGGAGGGTAAGGATGAATTTGCCGGCCGCCATCACACCAAGAAGTAATACGGTGTTGTAAATGAGAGCAAGATCGGCGACAATTCCCATCGTTCTGTAGTAGATGATCATGTAAGCGAGAACGAGTATGAGTCCGATTATTCCCGCTTTCAGGGAGGCATCGATCACATCACGTCCAAGGAGTGGTGCAACCCATCCCGAAGAGGTTTTTGCGAGCCTTGCGGGAAGCGCACCACTTCTCAGAATGGCAGCGAGCTGTTTCGCTTCTTCCAGTGAGAAGTTACCTGTTATTTCTGCCTTCCCATCAGTTATGATCGCGACTACCTGACCCGCGAACTGAACAACATTGTCGAGTACTATGGCGAGTCTCTTCTTTGGATCGTAGGTTCCTTCAGGAACATACAATGCCTGTGTGATCCTCTTGAACACATCGACGTATTCCTTCGCGAGTTCAAAGGAGACCTTGTAACCGTACCTTCCCGTTCTTGTCTCCACTTCAGGTCTTGCATACACGATTCTTGGGGCTTCAAGAACCAGATCTCTCCTTCCCATTATCTCTTTTTTCACGAGGTACCACTTTCCGTCTCTCCCTTTGAGCCATACCGCATTTTCCCTTCTGGCTTCAAGGGAAAGTTCAGGTACCTTGTACGGATCTTCACCAAGGTACTCATCGAGAACCTGAGCAAAATAAAGGACACCCGTCGATCCGATCAACTTTTCTGCCTGGACCGTGTCGGTTGCCCCGGGTATCTCCACCACTATGTAGTACTTGTTATCCCGGAGCACTTTATTGACAGCTGCTTCTGTGTAACCAGCCGCATCGAGCCTGTTTCTCAACACAGTCCACACGTCATCCACAACATCGGAAGGATTTTCTGTTCCTTGCTGAACTTCAAGCATGTATTCGATCCTTGCACCACCTTTTATATCCAGTCCAAGGCGAATATTGGACGTCCATCCTCCTTTACTGGGCCAGAAGATGGCAAGCAAAGCACCAGCCAGTACCAGTAGAACTACTACGAGCCTTACTCTGTCTCCCCTCATTCATCATCCCTCCTGATCTTCCTGTGACCTCTCCTTTATAACCGTGGAAATAGCCCTTTTTGTTATCTCAAGTTCCGTGGAATTCGCTGTTTTGATCTTGACGGTGTCTTTTTTGATATCGATGACTTTCCCAACGATTCCTCCAATTGTGACGACTGTGTCTCCTCGTTTTATCTGACTTATCATCTGCTGAAACTGTTTTTCCCTTCTCCTCTGGGGAAGGATGATCATGAAGTAAAAAATAGCTATGAAGAATATCAGCATGAAGAGGAGACTTCCCCAGCCACCTGTTGCGGTTGTGGTGCTACCGTTCGAAGCACCTGGAGCTGCTGCGTAAATGATCTCAGGCATTCTCCTTTCCTCCCTTCTCAAATATCAATTGAAGCCGTCTGTAAACCAGTGGAACCAGAATGAATTGAAGAACGATACCGGGAATACCTGTGGTGAAACTCAACAAAATGGAGGTTAACGGCTGAAGCTTAATGCCAACAAGAGCCCCAAGAATGTAGTAAGAAACCGAGTAAACAAGCCTTCCGAGAACTACGGCGATGAGAATTCGAACGAAAATGTTCTTCTTCATAACCCCTATAACGAGCCCGTACGTGAACACCTCAGGTATCATGAAGAGAAACATTGGAAATGGGGGCATTCCCATCGTTAAAAACGAGAGAAAAGGAAGTACCGCACCCGTTACTCCTCCCACGAAAGCCCCAGAGGTCGCTCCAGCGAGCATAGCTGCCAAGTGGAGAGGCAGGAACATTCTCCCAAGGTTCACCAGATGAAAGAGATAGGCAAGAGCTACACCAATAGCAAGCCACATCGCAGTGTAAGTCAGCTTTCGCATCCGAATATCACCCCTCTTTTTCAAACTTCGAATTGATTATATCATCTATCATGTTTCTGGCGTTCTTTACATCCTGGTCAATAGCAGACTTCAGCTCCTTGATTGAACCAAATTTTTTCTCGTCCCTCATGAATTTCAACACTTCCAGTTTCAGCTTCTGTCCGTAAAGATCTCCTCCAAAATCCAGGATGTACACTTCGTACTTCACGTTTTTCGCATCACCCACGGTGGGTCTGAAACCCACGTTCATGACACCAAACTTTTTCTTTCCATCTGGCAAATGAACTCTCACCAGATAAACTCCCCTTTTCAGATCTACGAGTTTTTCATTTCCTCTGTCGATGTTGGCAGTTGGAAATCCCAACTTTCTTCCAAACTCCCTGTCTCTGTGGACGATTCCTTCGATTTCGAAATATCTACCAAGGTACAGAGGAATTTCCTCTGCTTTTCCTTCCTGAACGAGATTTCTAATCAGAGAACTGCTCACTCTTCTTCCCTGAACAACCACATCTTCGATTTCGTAGACTTCTATACCCTTCTTTCTAAGAAAAGACGCGTCTCCGTTTGCGTTCTTGCCAAATTTGAAATCCTTTCCAACAACAACAGCTGACACTCCAGATAGATACCTCTCGACAAACTTTTCTGGAGTGAGATCTTTTATTCTGAAAAAATCCAGAACAACGGTTCTGGAGTAACGAGAAAGCATCTCCACCCTGCTTTCTACCGTCATGAGAAGACCGGGAAAATTCGGTGAGAAGTACTCGGGGGGATAGGATATGGTGTAGATCAGGCTATCGTCTTTCCTGAGGAAAGCTATTTCCTTCATGGTTCTCAGAACCTTCTGGTGTCCGATGTGAACCCCATCGAAAACTCCAATGCTAACAACCATTCTTTTCACCTCGTGTTGAAGACCTTTCTGAGAGTCAAAACTCGCTCGTTTCTCCCGTGTTTTCCCAAGGTTTTTAGAAACGAAGAATTTCTCTCCGCTTCAGCCAGAGCAAGCAACTGCCCCTCTTCGTTGAACACTCTGACAACCTCACCCTTTTTGAAACTGTCCCATTCCTTGAGCATCTCAAGGTATATTTGAGAGCCGTTTAGAATCATTTTCGTTGATTCTTGATGAACGACGACACACGGTAACCACTCGAGGCATTTTTCGAGCGGCACAATCTTGTTTTCTATCTCCTCAGGTGTAGCTTCGAATACGTTCAAACTTTCCTCGATTGTATGGGGGCCCACGCTCTCTCTTACGAGTTCAACAGCAGTGGCACCACAACCGAGTTTGTAACCTATATCCATACAGAGAGATCTTATGTAGGTGCCGGGAGACGCTTCTACTCTGAAAGAAACATCTTTTCCATCAATGTTCACATCCCATATCCTGAAAATCCTCACTCGTCTTGGAGGAAGGTTTATGATCTTTCCTTCTCTCGCCAGCTTGTAGAGACGTTCGCCTTTGTATTTTTTGGCAGAATAGACAGGTGGAACCTGATTGTATTCCCCCACAAAAGAAAAGATTGCTTCTCTTATTTCCTCTTCGGTAGCATTGCATTCCCGTTCTTCAACAACCTCGCCTGTTATATCGAAAGTTTCGGTTATCAAACCGAGTCTCATCTTCACCCAGTACACCTTTTTCAAATCTTTGTAGAACTCGAGAATTCTCGTCCCTTGGTTAACACCGAGTATGAGAACTCCACAGGCGAACGGATCGAGGGTACCTCCGTGTCCGACTTTTCTCGTCTTCAATTTTTTTCTCACTTCGTCCACAACATCGTGCGATGTGGGTCCTTTAGGTTTGTAGGTTACAAGGATTCCGTGCTTCACTCTTCTTCCTTATCCTCCTCTTTCTTTTCTTTGTCTTTCAGGGGATCGTATCCGAGTTGAACCAGCAATTGGTGAACTTTTACACTCGCTTCTATGCCTTTATCCTCGTAAAAACGGATTTCAGGAGCAACATAGAGTCTCAAGTTTTTGGCAATAAAGGTTCTGAAAAAACCCTTTGCTCTGTTCAATATTTCAACCGTCTCTTTTCGCTCTTCTGGTGTGCCGAGAAAGCTGACATAGACGTCTGCGTACCTTTTGTCCTTTGATAGTTCCACTCTGGAAAACGTGACGAAATCTTTCTTCAAACGAGGGTCTCTCAGTTGCTGGAGTGCTTCTGTCAGAAGCTTCTGAATCTCCGATTCGAGCATGGCTTTTCTATAAGCTGGATTCATTCTTTTCACCTCCTAATCTATCTGCAAGAATTCCTGAGCCTTGCTGTACTTCTCCTTAGATTTATCCAGTATTCGCAAAAAAGTTTTCGGTTTCATCTTCAATACATTCAAGGCGAAAGGTGAAAGTTCCGGATCTCCCCACGAAAGAGATGCTCCTTTCATCATGATATTCGCTATCACATCTCCAATGTGGACCATAGAAACTTGATTGACGAAGAGTTCGTTTGGGTTGCCCTCAACGTTGTGATGGTACTCCGCAGACAAAATCAAAAGATCTGGGAAATTCCACTTTCTGAGTAGCTTTGCTCCTACTTCAGGGTGTGGTGGGATCCCAAGCTCCTCTTCTATGTCTATGAGGTTCTTCTTAGTCTTTTGAGCGATTCTGACTTCCGCTTCGAGTATATCGGAGAACAGAAGATCATAAACCACCTTGCCCAGATCGTGAAGAAGTCCCGCTATGAAAATCTCCTCCTTGAGGGGATAGCCCATTGCTTCTGCAACGGTTTCTGAAGCGATAGCACTCACTACGAAATGCTCCCAGAGCTTTTCGCGGTCGATGCCAGAAGAGCCGTTTTTGAAAACCATATCGTAAGTGAAAACGCTGAGGGCGAGATTCCTCACCGTTTTAAAACCAAGGATCATCACTGCTTCGCTCAACGTGGTTATCTTTCTTGGAACACCATAATAAGCTGAGTTGGCTAGTTTCAACACTCTGGCACTCAAGCTTGCGTCCATCATGAGAGTGTTCGCTACTTCAGTCGAAGACGCATCCGGCTTCGAACAAACGGCGATTATCCTTTGAACAACAACATTCGGTGAGGGTAACTTGTCTATCTCTTCAATTATCTTGTCTATTATCTTCGCCGGCACGGTCTTTTGGGATCCACACAAAGAATCTGGATCCCTTCCCCACCTCACTTTCCACCCATATCCTGCCACTGTGAAGCTCCACGATCTCTTTTGTTATGGCAAGGCCGAGTCCCGTTCCAGGCACTTCGTAGGTCAACGAAGAATCCACCCTGTAAAACCGTTCAAATATCCTATTCTTTGCGTGATCCGGTATTCCTATACCGTTGTCCTCTACGATTATGAGAACACCGCCATCTTTCTCATTCAAGATCACCTTCACATACCTATCAGGTGCATCTTTCTTTGAGTACTTCACCCCGTTGTTGAGAAGATTCAAAAGCACCTGCTTGATCCTTGTCGGATCGACGTAAGCTTCCGCAGGACAAGGAACATTACTCTCAAAGGAAACCTTCACTTTGTGAGATGAAGCGAATTCTTTAATCGCGTTCACCGCACTTTCTACGAGACAACAGAGATCAACTTTTTCCCTGTTTATTTGAAGGGATTTTCTTTCAAGCCTGGAGAAGTCCAGTAACTCGTTCAGGAGATTTTCAAGGTGGTTGCTTTGATCCATTATCACTTCGAGGAATTCCTTGAGGGTGCTGAAATCCAGTTCCTCCAGACTGTTGTAAATTGTCTCTGCATAGGCTTTTATGGCCGTTAAAGGTGTTCTGAGCTCGTGCGAGATGTTCGCTATGAATTCTGTTTTCATCCTGTCTATACGCTTCAGTCTCTCGAGTTCTTTTGACTCTGTCACGTTCTCAACAATCGTCAGCGCCTGGACTTCGCTGCCGAGGGCAAGAGGTATCGAGGTGATGGAAAAGAACTCTTCCTCCAATATTACTTCACCATTTCTTTGTGTTCGCAAAGATATTGCCTCTTCTGACAGAGAAACGGCCTTCTTCAGAACTTCGTCTGGAAAATTCTCCTCTTTGAACTTTTCATTCTGAAATTTTATTTCTCCATTCGAATAAACAAAGATACCTTCTGGAAGACCGTTAAGAATAACGTTCACGTAGTTGTACGTTTCTTCTAACTCTCTGTACAGCTTTATGTTTTCCAGAACGATCGCCGAAAGAAACGAAAGAACTTTGAAAATCTCCGTTTCTTCCATCGATGGCTGATGATTCAGTAGTACAATTAAGCTTCCAAACATCCTGTTTTGCTTCACAACAGGAACTATTCCAATATAACTGAGATCATCCTCTATAAAGACGGGATTGGATTGTCTGATGGACCAGTCAATGAACTCTTCGAATCTTTTTATATCGACATCTCTTCCCCAGATTTTTCTCTTGTTTTCATCGACGAGGATCACTTCTTTAATATCAACCACTTTCTTTACAAGGTCCAAAAGACCCTGAAGAATATCATTTTCTGTTTTCGCATTGGAAAACTCCATTATCATTATCGAAAGGAGTAAAAACAGACGATCGCTCTGTTTTTTTATCTTTTCTTGTGTTTCCTCCAAGGAAAAATCACCTCACAATTTCCGTCGCCGCTTTTCTCAGACGATTCATCACAGCAAACAGAATTCCCCGTTCTTCAAATCCCTCAACAATTATATACTCTTTACCCCTTTTTTCTGCTTCTCGCAGAACAGAAAAGATGTTTTGGGCGATACTGTAGGGATTTTTCAAAGATCCCACAACGATTATATCGTCATACAGCTCCTTTCTCTCATCAACACAGATGACCACATGGTTTGGATACTTTTTCAATACTTCTTCCATCTTCGTCAAATCTTCTACGAGTATCAAAGGCTTTGAAGGAGCGTAGTGTCGGTATTTCATTCCCGGTGCAAGCGGTCTGCCTTTAAAATTCCCTTTTCGTACAAAATCAGGTACTACGAGTTCCGGAAAGAGCTCCTTCAATCGCTCAACCTCCACTGGCCCTGGCCTCAGAAGAACGGGCTTTTCTTTTGTGAGGTCCACAATGGTGGACTCCAGGCCAAAGGGGGTATTCCCCGCGTCGATTATCAGCTTAACTTTACCCATGAAGTCTTCTATGACGTGTTGCACGTTGGTAGCGCTGGGTCTCCCCGATAGATTTGCGCTTGGAGCGGCTACAGGATGGCCAAAGAGTTTTATCAACTTCAGGGCCACCGGATGTGCCGGCATCCTCACAGCCACTGTCGAAAGACCAGCGGTCACCACGGGAGGTATCTTTTCAGATTTTTTTCGAAGAATAACTGTCAGCGGTCCCGGCCAGAACTTTTTCAAAAAGTCCAGATGAGCTTCATAACCCTCTGCGATTTCTTCCAGCTGCTCGAAAGAATGTATATGAACAATGAGGGGATTGTCAGTGGGTCTTCCCTTCAACTCGAAGATCTTCCTGCAGGCTTCTTCGTTGTACGCGTCCGCTCCTATTCCGTAAACGGTTTCAGTGGGGAAAATGATAACTTCTCTGTTCCGGAGAAGCTCGACTGCTTCTTTCAAAACTTCTTCGTTGGGGAAGAGGGGGTCCACCTTTAACACTTTAGTCACAGGTTTCTCCCTCCTGATATGATACAAAATAAAGGGGCTCTCTGGAGCCCCCTGTGGTGCCGAGGGCGGGACTTGAACCCGCACGGGGTCATCCCCCAGCTGATTTTGAGTCAGCCGCGTCTGCCATTCCGCCACCTCGGCCCTCTATAATATATAGTACCAGTTCCCTCTTTTTGAAGTCAAGCTCAAGGAATTCTCTTTCTTCTTGAATTCTTTTAAAATGTGTGCTAAACTTATTATTAGCACTCAAAAGAAGGGAGTGCTAAATCATGAGAAGGTTCAACAGAAAAAACAGCGAATCTTCGAAAAAATTGAATGATCGCCAGAGAAAGGTGCTTTACTGCATCGTGAGAGAGTACATAGAAAACAAAAAACCCGTGAGCTCGCAGAGAGTTCTGGAAGTGAGCAACATAGAGTTCAGCAGTGCCACTATAAGAAATGATATGAAAAAACTGGAGTACCTTGGATACATATACCAGCCCCACACATCGGCTGGAAGGATTCCAACCGACAAGGGGCTGAGATTTTACTACGAAGAGATGCTGAAGATCTCAAAAGAGACATCAGAAGCGGATCTCGCCGTGGAGACTTTCAAATCGATACCTCTCGCCGATCCAGAAAAAGTTCTCTTCCTCGCAGGAAGTCTCTTAGCCCGATTGACGGAGGGTTACGTCCTCATAGAAAGACCAAACACCAGAGATTTGAAAATACTCAGGGTGATACTTATCCCTGTTTCGGAGGACTACCTCATCTTTTCTATACTGACGGAGTTCGGTGTCTCCAGAGTTACCCCCATCAAAACTCAGGAACGACTGAACTGGGAAGAAATCGAAAGACAGATCAACTTCCTCCTCAGGGGCAGAACAATAGGAGAAGTGTTGATGGGTAGGATAGAAAGTCTGAAAGGAAGTGGATTTCTCAGGTTGATAGAATCCTTTATAGGCGAGACCATAGAAAGATATCTGGATGCGGGGCTTGAAAATCTTCTAAGGGATGAGACACTTACTCTGGAGGACATCAGAAACCTTCTCGAAGAAATCAAAGATCAGAAATTTCTTGAGAGCTTAGCTGAAGAAGGCATAACTGTCAGGATAGGAAGGGAAATCGGCAGAAAAAAGCTGGAAAAATTCGCTGTTTTTTCAGGAAAATACTTCAAAGGAGAATCTCCTATCGGCAGTGTGTACCTCTTCACGTCGAAGGTTACGAAATACGATAGAAATCACAGGATATTTGAATACATACTGAACCGTCTTTCGGAGTATTTCACTTCGACCTCCAGGAGGTGAAAAAGATGAGTGAAAAGGACAAAAAGGAACTCACACAGGAATGTGAAGAACTGAAAGAAAAATATAAAGAACTTGAAGAGTACGCAAAAAGACTGAAGGCCGAATACGAAAACTATCGTGAGGAAGTCGCCCGTGAAAAAAGAGAACTGATAAAGAACGCAAACGAATACCTCATATTGAAACTCATTCCCGTTCTTGATGATTTCGAAAGAGCACTGAATCAGGGAGAAAAGGGGAACGCTTTCTACGAAGGCGTGAAAATGATATACAAAAAACTCCTGAACGTCTTGGAAAAAGAAGGGCTCACAAAGATCCACGTAGGAGAGAAATTCGATCCTTTTGAACACGAAGCAGTTGAAAGAGTAGAAACGGAAGACGTGGAAGAATACACCGTCCTCGAGGTAGTAGAGAACGGTTACAAATACCACGGGAAAGTCCTGAAACCCGCAAAAGTGAAGGTTGCAGTAAAACCACGAAAAAAGGAAGAAAGGATGGCTGAAGAACCTTCTAACAAGAAGGAGTGATGCATTATGAAACGTGAAAAAAAGGACTACTACGAAATTCTCGGTGTTCCCAGAGATGCCACACAGGAAGAAATAAAAAGGGCTTACAAAAGACTGGTGAAAGAGTGGCACCCGGATCGACATCCAGAAAACAGAAAAGAGGCTGAACAGCGTTTTAAGGAAATTCAGGAGGCCTACGAGGTTCTCAGCGATCCACAGAAGAGGGCCATGTATGATCGTTTCGGGTACGTGGGAGAACAGCCTGTGTATCAGGAAACAGAATCCGGTGGCTTCTTCGACGATATATTTAGAGAGTTTGAAAACATCTTCAACAGGGACATATTCGACGTTTTCTTTGGCGAAAGACCTCACCAGGAAGAAAGAAGAGAATACACTCGAAGAGGCGAAGATATAAGGTACGAAATAGAAGTAACTCTCTCCGATTTGATCAACGGAGCGGAGATGCCCGTGGAATACGAAAGGTACGAAACCTGTCCAAGGTGTGGCGGAACCGGCGTGGAACCCGATACTGGGTACGTAAACTGTCTAAGTTGCGGTGGAACGGGAAGGATCAGAGAAGAACGAAGATCGTTCTTTGGATACTTCGTTAGTGAGAGAACCTGTGAGAGATGCGGTGGCACAGGGAAGATTCCACGGGAGTACTGCCACGAGTGTGGTGGAAGTGGTAGAGTTCTCAGAAAGGTCAGGAGAACGGTGAAAATACCGCCAAATGTGGAAGATGGAACTCAGCTTAGAATCACTGGCGGTGGAAATGCGGGATACTACGGTGGACCTTACGGTGATTTGATAATCGTCGTTCGTGTGAGACCAGATTCCAGATTCAAAAAATCCGGTTCGGATCTCGTGTACGATGTTACAATAGACTACCTCCAGGCCATTTTGGGAACAACCGTTGAAGTTCCTCTTCCAGAAGGTGGTACGACAATGCTGAAGATTCCTCCGGGAACTCAGCCGGAAACCGTCTTCAGATTGAAGGGAAAAGGCCTTCCAAACAGGTATGGAAGACGCGGAGATCTCATCGTAAATGTACACGTTGAGATACCAAAGACTCTTTCCAGAGAGGAAAGAAAAGTCCTTGAAGACCTGGCGAAAAAACGCGGGGTCACGATCGGTTAACGCTTGGGATTGACGAGTGCTTCTCTTACAACAAGCTTAACGTTATCTGGAACCGTGACTTCGACGGTGAAAGGGCCTCTTCGGACACTCATCCATCCCAGTCCTGCCACCGCCAGTTCTTCTCCTTCTTTTAATGTGAAAATTTCTCTCTTCCACTTGAAGTTTTCAAATTCTGTTTTGGAACACGGAGGAATCAACAGATCTCCCAGTCTTTTTTTCATGAGTTCGTCCGCCCTCTCTCTTTTCGTTTCATGGAAAGTTACCTCTTTGGAGGAGAAAAGCAGAAAGATCGGTTTCTTTTCCGTTTCATAGTGGATATCGAATCGGCACAGCCCTCCCATAAAGACGGTTCTGCCATTATCCGGCTTGAAGGTTTTCCTGGAGAGTTCTTCTCTTGGTAAAACTCTTTTTTGACATTCAGAATCCAGAAGATCGAGAATTCTATCGTTTGTCATGATACCTGGTGTATCGTAGAGATACAGATTCGCTTCTCTTACCTTTCTTCTGAGAATACCCAGAGTTGTCCCCGGGAAGGGACTTATGGTGTTCTCATGGGTACAGATCTTGTTCATCAGAGAAGATTTTCCAACGTTCGTTACTCCCACCACCAACGCCTTGTCGGTCAACAGTGAAAGATACTTCACAAGCGAGCTCAGACCAAAATTTTTTTCAGCACTGACGATCCTTATGTCATCCGGATTGTGTACTCTTATCCTTTTCTTCACCCATTCTTTGATTTCCTTCACTGTAACCACCCTTGGCAGGAGATCGACCTTGTTTATGGCGTAGATAACCCTCTTCCCCTTCAAAATTTCTGCTATATCCTCTCTGTAAGTTCCCTCGAAATCGAAAATATCGATCACCCAGACCACAACATCGAATCCTCCAAGGTACGATTTCAACTGGTTTTTGAAATCCCAATTGAATTCGACTGGCTCCAGTTTGCCGTAATGTTTCATCCGAAAGCATCTTTGACAGAGTATTTCTCTTCCTTCTTCGAGTCTTCTTTCAAAGACCTGACGTGGGATGTACCCTGGTTTTTTTGGATCCTCAAACTGAATGGCTGCTCCGCATCCGGGACACTTCATCGAGTCTCACCTCATTTTATGTCGTCTTTCAATCCTATTTCCTGTAGTATGATGAAGTCCTTTTCTCTCCAATTTTCTTTTACCTTGACGTTCAGGTCGAGATACACTTTTCTTCCCACGAGAAACTCCAGTTCCTCACGGGCGAGCGTTCCAATCTTTTTTATCATGCTACCGTTCTTTCCTATGATAATCCCCTTCTGAGAATCACGTTCCACGTATATGTTCGCACGTATGTAGAGAACACCGTTTGGTCTATCCTTTATTTCCTCAATCACCACGGCCGTGGAGTGAGGTACCTCCTGCCTTGTGAGATGAAAGATCTTCTCCCTTATGATTTCAGCAGCCATGAAAGAGAGAGGACGATCCGTTACCATGTCCTCGGGGTAATACTGTGGTCCCTCGGGTAGCTCTTCCTTTATCTTTTCCAGAACCTCATAGACACCTTCGCCTCTCAAAGCGGATATGTAGTGAACAGCCACGGCGTTTTCCACCATGTTTTTTGCAAGTTCTCCCACCGCTTTTGCTCTTTCTTCACCCGCCACATCGATCTTGTTCACAGCGATGATAGTTTTGGTTCCAGACTCGCTCACAATCTTCGCAACATGTTCGTCTGTCTTCGTAAAGCCATCCGCCGCGTCCAGCATGAAGAGAATCAGATCCACTCCTTTAAGAGCCTGAACAGCAGCCTTCACCATGTATTCTCCAAGTCTGTGAAGAGGTTTGTGGATACCGGGAGTATCCACAAATATGATCTGACTATCTTTGTCCGTGTAGATACAATTTACCCTGTTCCTGGTAGTTTGTGGTTTGTCTGAGACGATCACTACTTTTCTTCCCATAACAGTATTTATGAAAGTCGATTTCCCCACATTCGGTTTTCCTGCCAGAGCGACAAAACCCGATTTAATGTTCACCACCTCCCAGCCTGAACCCTCTTGGTAGAAGATCTTTCAATTTCACAACTTCGAAGTTTCCATCTTTATCTGCCATTATCACATCCAGATCATCGGAAAATTCGTAGAGAACCTGTCTGCAAGCACCGCAGGGAGTAGTCTTATCTGGAGAATCCGATGCTATTGCTATTGCCACGAACTCCCTCTCTCCTTCAGAGACAGCCTTGAACACGGCTACTCTTTCAGCGCAAACTGTAAGACCGTAAGAAGAATTCTCCACATTCACCCCCGTGTATATTTTTCCACTCTTCGCGAGCAAAGCGGCACCTACTCTGAAACCCGAGTACTTAGCGTACGCCTTTTTCCTGGCTTCCAGAGCCATTTTCACCAGTTTCTCCGGATCCACCATTGATCTCTTCCCTCCCAAGTATCTTTATCATGACTTTCTCTATTCTGTTTTTCCCGACAGCGAGTATTTTGAAATACAGATTTCCGATCACCGCTTCTTCTCCAACGTTTGGGATTCTCTTGAAATGCTCGAGCAGATATCCTGCTATCGTTTCGTACTCCGTTTCTGGAAATTGAACACGCAACTCCATCTCGATGTCGTTTATCGGTGTGGTGCCATCTACCACAAAAGTCCTTTCATCGATTTTTCTTATACCGGAGATCTCATCGTAGTCGTACTCGTCCATTATGTTTCCAAAGAGTTCTTCTATGATGTCTTCGAGCGTTACGATACCGGCTGTTCCTCCATACTCATCCACAACGATCGCTATATGAATCTTCCTGGCTTTGAGGATCTTAAGGAGTTCATCTATGTTCATCGTCTCGGGAACGTACAGGGCTTCTCTCATGATATCTTTAACTTTCATACTTTTCACTTCTTCGCAATCTTTTGCCGCCAGAATCGAAAGTACATCCTTAGCGTAGCAGATACCCACGATGTTGTCTATGGTTTCTTTATAGACGGGTATTCTGGAGTATCCTTCGTCTTCAACCAGTTCGATGAGGTCTTTCACCGTTTGATTCTCCTCTATTGCCACTATGTCAACCCGCGGTGTCATGATTTCTTTCACGGCTATCTGTTTCATCTCGAAAGCGCGCTTGATGATCCTTTCTTCTTCCTCCTCTATGACACCCATTTCTCCTCCGACCTGAACAATAGAAACGATATCCTCCTCAGTTATGAACAGATCTTCAGAGACCTTTTTTCCATGCCTCAGAGAAATGATGCCATCTGCTATTTTCACGAGTAACCTTCCTATGGGATCCAGAACTCGTGTGAGAAATCTTATAGTTCCTATCGATCTGCGGAACACACGTTCTGGATCTGATCGGGCCAGGACCTTCGGTGTAATCTCACCGAAGATGAGAAGGATGGTGGTAATGAAGAGAGTAGATACGATTGCCACGAACTCTTCGCTCACGTTTCTGAGCAGATTCAAGAAGATGAGAGTGGAAATAGAAGATGCGAGGAGATTGACGAGATTGTTACTTATGAGAATCGTAGTGAGATACTTGTTGAACAGGTGTATGTAACTTGCTTTTTCAGAACTTTCCTCCTTTTCTTCCAGAAACTCTTTGATCTTGACCTTACTCATGAGGGTGAGTGCGGTCTCCGAAGAAGAGAAAAAGTTCGACAGATAGATCAGGATGACCAGCAACAGCGACTCCAGTCCAAGAGTCAAAGCATTACTGACAGGATCTTCCACTTCTGTTCCACCTCCATCAATAGTGATAGTTTTCACCATGGATTATTTTAAACGCTCTGAATATCTGCTCCAGTACTATCAAAACGGTCATTCCATGTGTAAAGGTCATCTTCGATAATGAAAAAACACGGTGGGCCTTCGCGAAAATCTCCTCACTCAACCCGTAAGGCCCACCTATCAGGATAGTTATATCCTTTCCTCTCATTTCCAAATCTTTGAGAAAATCAGAGAACTCTTCTGAAGAGACTTCTTCACCTTTCCTATCCATGACCACTACAGAACTTCCAGGAAGAATCCTGTTTGCCAGATCTTCCGTTTCTTTCCTGACGATTTCTTCGATGCTTCCTCTGTGGATTCGCTTTATTTCGAGAACTTCCAGCCTACAAAATCGTCTCAAGAACTTTTCGTAGTGCCCTATCCCTTCTCTGATAAAACCGTCCAGCTTTCCGTTCACCGCTATTCTTACTCTCATTTCTCACTCTCTCTAACGAGTATTTCCAGAAGACTGGATTCTATGACCTTTTTAGCGTTGAGGTCCGTTCTCAGGTAGTAAGAAACCGTCTTCAACAAAGATTCGAGCGGGAAAAGTCCTACTATCTCCGATCCCAGAACCGGTACTCCGTATCTTTCGGCTTCCATCTTTATGAGTTCGAAAACTCGATAGAGAGGTGTTTTTTTGTGATCTGTTATGTTAATAGAGACCTGGACAACTCCCTTTCCTTTCAAATCAACGCCTATCGCTTTGACGTATCTAAGTCCTCCGCTGGAGAACCTGATTGCCCTGGCTATTTTTTCGGCTATTTTCACATCTCGTGTTCCGAGGTTCACGTTAAAAGCTATGAGAAACTCTCGTGCACCAACTGCTGTTACGCCCGCTGTGGGATGTACGCGGTCGGGACCAAAATCTGGCTTCCATAGAGGATCTTTTATCTTCTCGAAAAAACCTTCAAACTCTCCCCTTCTGATATCTGCAAGATTTTGTCTTTCAGGTCGTGTGGCAGATTTCTCGTAGAGATACACGGGGATTCCCAGTTCTTCTCCTATCCTGCGCCCGAGTATTTTCGAATACCCCACACACTCTTCCATGGTCGTGTTGTAGAGGGGTACAAGAGGAATGACATCCGCTGCACCCATTCTGGGATGTTGACCCGTGTGATTTCTCAGATCGATGAGTTCGGCTGCCTTTTTCGTCATATCGAAGAGAGCGTTTATGAGGTTCTCCGGTTCTCCCACGAGTGTGACCACCGATCTGTTGTGGTCCGCATCCATTGACCAGTCGAGAACCCATACCCTGTCGTATTTTTTCGCCTCCGCGACAATCTTTTCAACTACTTCCTTTCTTCTCCCTTCGCTGAAGTTTGGCACCGATTCTATCAGTTTCAATTCTCATTCCCCCTCGGTTTCACCATTCTATCTTTCAGAGTTAAAATGATTTCCTCATAGGTTTTACCATCGTCCGGGTAACATACGTACGCGTAGCTGAAACGTTCGGAAAGTTTCTCTTTCATTCTCTTTGTAACGGCCTCTATTCCGTGTTTCCCCGTCAGGGTCAGTACAAACAGGTATTCGCTGGCAGAGATGGGAAATATGTAATCCGTTTCTCTGAAAAACTTCCCAATAGCCTCATAATCTCTCATGATATCTTCGAACTTAACGTACATGACGCAGAAGCGAGAACCCGTCCTGTTGGAACGTTTTATTTCTTTTCTCACAATATCTTCGAATTTAAAAGTGATCTCAAGATCCTCGATGTTTTTTCTGAGAGAAACAGTAAGTCTAGGTGCGGAAGAAATGATTTTTTTGACTCTTTCCAAGAGATAATCAAGCTTGAAGGGTTTGAGAATGTAGTCAACCGCACCCGCTCTCACCGAATTAATAATGAGATCTTTGTCAACGTATGCACTCAGAACCGCAATCTTTGTGTTGGGAAATTCCTCACGTATTCTTCTTATCAGGTTCAGGCTCTCTTCACCTTCGAACATATCTACAAATACGAGATCGATCTTTTCACGACGAAGGAGCGTGAACGCTTCCTGCTCATTCCTTGCCCAGATCACATTGAAACCGTCTTTTTCAAGGGCATTTTTGACAGCAAGAAAGGTGATTCTGGATTCATCCACTACCATAACCGTTGGAGTCACCGTGAACTCCTCCTTATTATCACTAATTTTAACATCGATCACTCTATTTTGTTCATGATGAATTTGAAGTATTCCTCTTCATCATCAAAAGTGATGGTTTTTACGATCGTCCTGTAGCCGGGTTTCACGATCGTGATCTCGTAGGTTCCTACCTGGACATATAGAGTGATGGGGGTTTCACCGTGGTAGTACCCGTTCAGGTATATTGCGGCTCTAGATGGGTCAGTTTCTATTCTGACTTCTGAGAAGACCACTTTCCTCTCCAGCCTTCTGAAAATCTCTTTTTCTTCTCCCGGTGCGAGATTCACCGTGAAGCGATCTGTTTCGTATCCTTCTTTTTCCAGTTTTATCTCGTACGTTCCCGGATCGAGGATGAGATTCAAGCCGTTCTGATCGGTCGTTCCCACGTATCTTCCGTTGATATAGACGTCGACCCCAGAAGGATCTGTTCTCAGTTTCAAAGAAGACTGCGATGGTTTCAGTGCGACGTACACGGATCTGGTTTCTCCCGCACTGAGCGTTATGTTCCGGGTTTCTTCGCGGTATCCCTCTTTTCTGAACGTGACAGTGTAATTTCCGGGAGAAAGGTTCAGCGTCAGAGGAGTCTTTCCCTGATAGACTCCGTTCAGATAGACACTCGCACCGCTCGGGCTTGAACTGAGAGAGAGCTGGGCGAGAGGCAGGGTGGCTGTCACCTTTACCGTCTTGTCTCTTTCCACATAGACTTCCTTGTAGAACGTATAGTTCTCGAAATACACCGTCACGTAGTGTGTTCCTTCGTCCACCGACACCGTGACCGGTGTCTTCCCCTTGTAAGAACCGTCGATATAGACTGTCATTCCAGGAGGGGTCGAGTCAACGATCAGCGTTCCAAAAGCGGGAGCCCTTCCCACATAGAAATAAGTGAGATCGGAGACCCACTCATCACTGAGGTAAGGTTTCAACTTGTTTTGAACGTACTCTTCGACGTTGTCAGACAGCGTCGGAAAGGCTTGGGCAGTCCCAAGTTCTTTCAGCTGGTTGAAAATCGGTATCGGCCGTGCGCTCGCGATCACCTGAATGTACTCTTTTCCATACGGCGGTGAAACTCTGAGAGAGTAGGTTGATTTCGAAGGGATCTTTTTTATCTCATTCGCCCTGACGAAGTTGTCGCTTTCATATTTGTTCGGGAAGATGAGAGTCACTTTACCCTGTGCGTTGATGTCGTAGACGAGTATGTAGGCATCTTTGGAAGATTTGACGAAGATCTCCATCCTCTCTCCAACTTCATAAACGGAGCCTTCCGGTTTGTTGAGCCACACATCCACCGTGAAGTAAGGTTTTTCGGGTACTATGATGATACTCTTTGCATCGAAAGAGAAAGCCACCATCGAGACAAGAATCAGAAGAAAAAACACATATCTCCTCATGAGTCACACCTCCTCATCATTTTATCCATCTGACTTCTGCACCGAGGATTTTTAATCCGCTAGGATTTTCCTGAACAAAAGCGGCAAAACCGTCAACACCACTCATAGGTCCAAGGTGATAAACTCCACTGTTATCGAGGTATATTTCGTTCTCATCTTTTATATCTACTACTTCACAGTGATTATCACGTTTGTTGAAGGTTACCACAAAAAATTTCGTGATTTTAACATCCTTCGTCAAATCTTTGACCTTCGCCTGCCACTCTCCCTGATCTGCCTGCCACCAAACATCCACGTCGTAAGTTGGATAGTAACTGCTCCAGATCCGGTTCAAGTCGTTTTTAAGATCTGTCGTCTCAACGATTTCACCGGCTGCTGCGACGAAATCGCCACTTTGTTCATAGAATGTTTTTCTCTCATAGTAAGCGCTACCTTCATTCGGATAGTAGAGTACAATCACAGGGTGTTCCTGAACAAGATAATCACCGTAGGATGGTTGATACCAATCCATCACATCGTAAAGATAAGTATTTCCAACCACCTCGACAATGAACTCGTGTCTTTCTTCAAATAGAGGCAGACAGGCTGTCAGAAGCAGAAAAACCACACCTACGAAAAGAAGAAATCTTTTCATTTTCTTCACCCCCTCGAATCTAAGACCTTCGGTAGTGAGAAAGAGTTCTCAAAGTTTCTTCTCCACTCTTGCAAGTGCGATTCCCTTGAGAATGAGTCCTATGAAAATGGAAAACACAAGTGTGGAGGTTCCTCCATAGCTGATAAAGGGAAGAGGAACACCTGTGACTGGAAGGAGTCCAAAGTTCATTGAGACGTTTTCGAAGACGTGAAACCATATCAATCCACACGCAGAAACCATCAGTATCTCCCAGTATTCATCCTTCACATTCAGGATCCATCGAGAAACCTCGAAGAACAGAAGACCAAAGAGTGAAAGCAAAAAGACTATCCCGACGAAACCGAACTCTTCGCCAATCACCGAGACGATGAAATCGGTGTACGAAACGGGGACGTACCCCATAAGGTTCGCCTTTCCTTTCATGTATCCCGTTCCAAAGAGTCCACCGGCTCCAATCGCGTGAATCGACTGCAGGACGTTGTAAGAGTAACTCTCACCGTACTCTTCCGGGTTGAGAAAAGAGAGTATCCTTGCTCTTTGATAGTCCTTCAACCCAAAGAAAAAGAAAACAGGGATAAACACAAGGACAAATATCAACAGAATCACAAGGGGCTTCTTATTCACATTCGAGGCCAGAACCGCAAACAACCAGATCAATCCCACGGAAAGCGTGGTGCCAAGATCAGGTTCAAGAAATATGAGAACAGCGGGGACAACCGTGAGGAAAAGACTTCTCCAGAACCACTTCTTCTCCAGAAGGTAAGGGAGCAGAACGATGAGAGAAAGCTTTGCAAAATCTGAAGGCTGGAAACTGAATCCCATGATTCTGAACCATCTCTTTGAACCACCGATGGGTGTCCCCTTTACAAGGAGAACTACCAGTAAAACGATGGAGAAAACGTAGAGAATGATCGAAAAATTTCTAATCGTTCTGTCTTTGATGAACAAAATCAGAAACATCAACGAGAAACCGGCTACATCCCACACAATCTGCCTTGTGAAGAGTTGCTCGTTTTCCCCATAAGTTGCGCTTCTCAAAGTGGTAAGCCCGAACAACATTAAGACAGCCACAAGAACAACTACGATCCAATCTATTCTTTTGTTTTCGTGTGGTATGGTCTCACCTCACTCTGAAACGACTATCTCCATTTCCTTCATCAGCCTGTCTTCTTCACTTTCTATCACAACGATGAGTTTGTAAGTTCCGGGAGTTTCGAGTTTTATGATATCGTAACTGGTCGTTTTAAAAATCTCTCTCGAAGAGTATCCATCTATCGTCATCCTGTATTCTTCGGGATAGGCATACGAAAACACAGGTTCTTTGTGTGTCAAAACGATCATGATGTTTCTCAAAATTATATACTTCCGTTTCCTTTCTTCATTCAGAAGTTTCACAGAGAAATCGTATCTTTCACCCGATCCCGTGAACCTTTTCCCTTCGATGACGAGAGTGAGTCCCTCCAAATTTTTCTGATCCTCCTGCGTCACGAAAAGAGGTATCGAGCTTTCTATCAAACCATCTTTTGTCTTCAATTTCAATTCAACGATGTAATCTCCAGATTCTTTTGGGACGGAAAAGCTCACTTCGTGGATCTGCTCGACCATCATTGGATTTACCATGAAGTCTTTTTCTATTGGAATATCTCTTTCAAAGACAGTCTCGTTCCCCTTAAGGATAATAAGGCTGATCGACTCCACGTGAATTTTTCGACTCTTCGAACTTATGTTTTCCAAATAGACGGAAAAATGCGCATCTTCGTAAGGGAAATAAAAATCCTTCAGGCCTTCAACCTCGATTTGCCATTTTTCAATCACCGAAACACTCTTACTGATAACCACCCTCTGGCCATTCAACTTGACAGAAACTGTGATCGTGTAATTTCCTCCAGGCAGATTTGACAGCTCTTCCTCCCTCAGGAGATCAAAGACCAGTACACTTTCAAAAGCTTCCATCTCTTTTTCCACACGCTGTGGAAAATGAAATCCGTACACTGTGTCATTTCCTCTTTTGATGGAAAATACGAAGTCTTCCAGCACAAGATTCTCTTTTTTTCTCTCTCTGTTGAACACTTTCACCCGCACATCGAGAAGATCACTTGGAAGGTAGGACTCCTCTGTTTCTATCACCAGCTGGAAGGGACCGATCACACCTTCCGGTTTGTTAGAAAAAAACGCTTTTGTGAAAAACATCAGGAAAACTACTATCACAAGATTCACAACAAGAATAAAATTCGCCCTGCGGCGAATTCTGTCTTTTCTGTTTCTGAACTCTCTTTCTCTTTCTTCGTCTCTTTTTTGCCACTCTTCAGGGCTCTTAGAAAAATACCTCATAGTGGTGTGGTCACCCTGAAAACTTCTTCGATACTCGTCTGCCCGAGAAGGACTTTCTCGAGGGCATCCTGGAACATAGTGCGCATACCTTTTTTCACAGCGAGCTTTGCAATCTCTGTTTCACTCACTCTGGAAGAGATCAGTTCTCTCAACTCTTCGTCCACAATTAAAACTTCTCCTATAGCCATTCTTCCTCTGTATCTCATTCCCCTACAGGCAGGACATCCCTCTTCTGAAGGATAGTAAATTTGATCCGGAACCTTTCCAAAGAATCGTTCGAAATGGGCTTTCATCTGTTCATCCCGGATTTCCCCGGGCACTTTACACTCATTACAGAGTTTTCTAACCAGCCTTTGACCTATGACTCCGATGAGAGAGGCTCCAAGAAGGTGAGGGTCTATTCCCATTTCTATGAGCCTTGAAACAGCACCGGCGGCGGTGTTGGTGTGAAGTGTACTCAAAACCAGGTGACCTGTAAGAGAGGCTTCCACCGCAAGTTGTGCGGTCTCTCTGTCTCGAATTTCTCCCACCATGATGATGTCGGGGTCCTGTCTGAGGAAAGCTCTCAAGTACCGAGCAAACGTGAGACCTATTTCCGGGAAAACCTGACACTGAGTAACCCCTTCGATGGTGTATTCCACCGGATCCTCAGCTGTTACTATGTTTACACTCTCATTCCTCAAATAATTTATCATGGCAACAAGTGTGGTAGATTTTCCACTTCCTGTTGGTCCGGTGACCAGGATGATACCGTATGGTTTTTCAAGTAATGATAGTATTCGTTTCAAGTTGTATTCACTGTACCCGAGTTCCTCAAGACGTCTGTTCGCATCGGATACCTTCAATATTCTCAGCACGACTTTCTCTCCGAAGGTGGAAGGCATGGTTGATACACGAAAGTCGTACTGCTCTCCACCTTTTATCGTGTAAAACTTTCCGTCCTGCGGGAGCCTTCTTTCCGACACATCAAGGCTGCTCATAATCTTGATGCGTGCCACAACGGAGTTGTGTTGAAGTTTTTGATACTCAAGAACCTTTCTCAAAACGCCATCTACTCTGAATCTCACTCTCACGGTTCTCTTCATCGGTTCTATGTGGATATCACTCGCTCCCATCTCTATGGCACGGTTTATGATGTTGTTGACGAGTCGGACGATGGGAGCTTCTTCTATTTCTCTTTCTTCTCCTGTCTCTTCCTCTTCTTCAACCTGATCCGCTGTTTCTTCTATGGCAACGTAGGGTTCTTCGAAAAGTTCGAGTGGTACACCGAGCACGTAGGTTTGGTATAGAACTGAAAAATCTCTACTCGTTACAAGATAAATCTCCGGATTTTTTCCCGTGAGAAAACGAATTTCCTGTTTGATCCTCGGAATGTTCGTCCCGTTATCCGTCACCACCACGAGAGTTCCGTCTTCCTTCTTTTCTATAGGAATGATGTGCAAAGATTCGATAATGTTCTTTGGAATAGAACCCACCACGTTGAGTGGTATGTTTTTTGGCAATTCTTTCAAGATTGGAACCCCGTACTGCTCACTCAAAGCCTCCAGCAGTTGATCTTCCGTGATGTACCCAGTCTCAATTAAAACTTCCCCGAGTGGCTTCTTTTCCTCTTTTTGAATTTCAAGAGCCCTCTCTAACTCTTCTCTGGTTATGAACCCTTTCTCCACAAGAATTTCTCCCAGCTTTCTGTATCTTCTCAGCATCAGAGAAGCCCCTCCAGGCCGTATCTGTAAATGGCCGGTATGTCGCCCTCTGGGAAGAGGATCTTTTCTTCATCTGGAAATCTCGTAGCTATGAAGATTACACGTATTTCGTCATCGGGTATCTCATCGTCGAAGATGAGGCCGAATTTAACATCCGCATCCTCACTGCTGTTCTGCCTTATGATCATGGCTGCCTCGTGTACTTCCTCCATTCTGATGTTACTGGGCGCAGTTATATTGAACACGATAGAACTCGCGTTTTCCACAGGATGCTCTATCAACTTGCTCTCCATGGCTTTCTTTGCGGCTTCTCTTGCTCTGTGTTCACCCTTTCCGACACCTATACCAAGGATCGCCGCACCGGCATCTTTCATCACCGATTCTATGTCTGCAAAGTCGAGATTTATGTAACCCCTCTTCGTTATCAGTTCCGAGATTCCCTTTACTCCTTGATGAAGAGTCTCGTCGGCCTTCAGAAAAGCATCTTTTATCTTGACATCCCTCGGCAGTTCTTCCATGAGTTTGTTGTTGGATATCTTTATGAGAGTATCCACATGTTTTCGAAGTTTTTTGAGCCCCTCTATCGCTTTTCTGAGCCTTTCCGGGCCTTCGAAATAGAAGGGAGTTGTCACTATGGCCACTGTCAAAATTCCCATTTCCTTGGCAATCCTTGCTATGACGGGAGAAGCTCCTGTTCCTGTTCCCCCACCAAACCCTGCAGTTATAAAGACCATGTGGGTGTCTTGGAGCACTTCTTTGATTTTTTCCTCGCTCTCGAGAGCGGCCTGCTCTCCTATATCGGGGCGTCCTCCCGCACCAAGGCCCCGTGTGATGTTCTCACCGATCTGAATCTTCACATCAGCATTGGAAGCTTCCAGTACCTGAAGATCGGTGTTCACCGCAACAAATTCGACACCGTGTATCCCAATCTCTATCATCCTGTTTATGGCATTGTTTCCGGCACCGCCGACTCCTATGACTTTTATTTTCAAATTGTTCGCCTGGGGGATGTTTCTATTTTCCCTTTTTTTCTCAACATCAAGGTCAAATCCCATACTTTTAACCTCCCGTTCACTCCATCAATTCTTTGAAGAGCCTGAAGATTCTCTTCAACGGATTTTCGTTTTTTACTGGAGTTTCCTCGTAAGGATTCTCTGAGACGGCAAAAACATTTCCAAACGCCGCAGCAAAGGAAGGATCACTGGCAACTTCATCCGCGTTGATAATGGACGGTCTGTCGGAATTTGCGTAACAACCTGTTCTCACCGGAGATTTAAACACCTCTGTGGCCAGTTCGTTTATTCGTGGAATTTTGGCCCCTCCCCCAGTGAGAACCACACCACCAGGTATCCCTATTTCCCCTTCCTCTATTATCTTCGCTTCAACTTCCCTGAAAAATTTCTTGGATTTGCTCATTATCTCTCTGAGACGTGCGTGTATAATGACAGAAAGTTTTTTCGCAGTGGTCGTTTTTATGGTGTTTCCGTCGAGTCCTCTGTACTGGATTTCCTCCTCTTTCAAATCGCTGTAAACAGCATTTCCATGTGTTATAATGAGTCTTTCCGACTCTTCAAAAGAGGTGTCAAGGACAGCGGAAACATCTTTTATAACATGTTTCATCCCCACGGGGACGTAGGATATCTTTATGGGAACACCGTTTTTGTACGCTATCAACCCGGTGAAGTTGTAACCCAGATTCACGACCACTACACCCCGATCTTTCTCGGGCGTGGTGAGAACTCCTTCGGCAGTTGAAACAAGAGAAGACTTCAACTGAAATGGGCTTTTAACGGTATCCTGCAAGAAATTGTAGAACATCTCATAAACTTTCAAAGGTACGACAATGGAGGTGTACTCGATGGTTATTTTTGAAGCCTTCATATCGAGGGGGTTGAAAACGATCCTTTCACCATCCAAGAGATATCTTTTCGAAAATATGTGGAGAGGAGTCTTCCCATTTTCTTTCAACCTTTCAAGGGCTTCCGATTGCATCTCACTTAAGATATCCAGAGTGATGGATCGTTTCTCCTCACCAAAGTCTCTTTCAATCACGGTATCTTCTCGTTCAAAGCTCACACTACTGAAAGATATTACAAAATCACTTCTCAGAGATTTTTGCAGCTGCTCTTCGAGCTCCTTGAGCAAGGTGTTCACAGATTCTTTGAAAGCGATAGCGTCTTTTATTTCACCCTCATCCAGCCCTCTCGATTTCACACTCGAAAAGGCAAGTGTCTCCCATTCCTGATCGCGTTTTCCAAGAACGAGTCCCTTTATGTATCTTGAACCTATATCGATCGAGGTATAATAGACGGTGCGTGACAAGTCAATCACCCCTTATCCACATCAATCTTCCATCTTCTGTCAGAAAATACTTTTCCTTTGCCTTCAATTTCTCAAATTGCTCCATTATTATTTGGAAATTTTCAACAAGATCCTTCCACTCTTCAAAAACAATTATGGCCCCCTTCAACAAAACGATCTCTTTTGACTCAAAAAAAACAGCAGATACCATAGAACTTCTCAGAACAGGAATCAATATATCCAGAATCTCACTGTCTCTCTTTGAAAGTCGAAGCCCTTCAAGCCTGACTTCTAAAAATAGTGGATAGAATTTAAACAACTCCTTCTTCGACAGTGAAACCACCAAACTTCCATCTTCAGCACACAGATAGTAATTCCCTTCATAGAAAACTATTCCTACGGTCTTTTTCGAATCTATTATAATACTTTTTGGAGAAATGTTAAAATTTTCTATCAAATATGAATACACTCTTTCCGGGACCCTCACGCGTTCTCTGCGATTCTGAAAAGTGAAATCCACAAAGAACAGAGTGTAAAGAACAATCATCGTGATGAGGAGAACTCTCAAGGATCTCATGGTCAGATATCCAGTTCTTTCACTTTCAGAGCGTGCCTTTCTATGAACTCCCTTCTGCTGGATGGATCGTTACCCATGAGGATTTCAAAGAGTCTATCCGCTTCTTCGGCATCTTCTATAGTTACCCTTATGATTTTCCTTGTTTCTGGATTCATCGTTGTTTCCCAGAGCTGCTCAGGATTCATCTCACCGAGTCCTTTGTATCGCTGAATTTCGATTTTCTTTCCCTGGAGTTTTTCCTTGTATTCCATCAGCTCAAGATCACTGTAAACGTAGAACTCTTCTTTTCCGGCTTTGATCCTGTAGAGAGGTGGAAGCGCTATGTATACCCTGCCCTGTTCGATGAGGGGTCTCATGTACCTGTAGAAGAGTGTCAGAAGGAGAGTTCTTATGTGTGCACCGTCTATATCGGCATCGGTCATAATGATGATTCTACCGTACCTGAGTTTACTCTCGTCGAAATCGTCTCCTATACTTGTTCCTACTGCTACTATTATGTCACTGATCTGCTCGTTTTTAAGCAATTTGTCGAGGGATGATTTTTCCACGTTCAAAATCTTTCCTCTTATGGGAAGAACCGCTTGAAATTCTCTGTCTCTGGCCTGTTTTGCAGATCCACCAGCAGAGTCACCTTCTACAATGAAGAGTTCCGTTTTCTCTCTATCTGTGGAACTGCAGTCCGCCAGTTTCCCCGGAAGTGCTGTGTTTTGAAGAACGTTTTTCCTCCTCACCATCTCTCGAGCTCTTTTTGCCGCTTCTCTTGCTTGTTTGGTACTCATGATCTTTGAAAGAATAGCTTTCACAAGATCGGAATTTGCGTCGAATATCTTTTTCAGTTCATCTCTCATAACTCTATTTATTGCTTCTTTAACCTCTTCGTTACCAAGTTTTGATTTCGTTTGGCCTTCAAATTCGGGGTTTTTCACGTAAACGCTCACAACCGCAGTGAGACCTTCTCTCACATCTTCACCCTGGAAGGAATCGTCTCCTTTGAGAAAGCCATGTTTTTTTCCGTACTCATTCATGAGTCTTGTGAGTGTGCTTTTAAAGGCTGTAACATGAGTTCCACCATCTACGGTTTTTATAGTGTTCGCAAAAGACATGATCTCTTCGGAATACGAATCAGTGTACTGAAAGGCAATTTCCACTATCACTTCATCTTCTCCGTTTTTCGTTTGCACTTTTTCGGTTCTTTTCATATATATCACATCGTGAAAAACCTTTTTTCCACGGTTCAGATACTTCACATACTCTACTATACCTCCATCAAATTTGAAGGTCTTCTTCTCTCCATTTATTCTGTCTTCGAACTCTATTTTGAGCCCCGGTACCAAAAAAGCTATCTCTCTCAACCTGTGTTCCAGTACGTCAGGATCGAATTCCGTTTCTGAGAATATGAGAGGGTCGGGTTTGAATCGAACGATCGTGCCGTGCTTATCGGTCTCTCCTATTACTTCCACAGGTGTGACCGGTTTACCTCTTTCATATCGCTGCCGGTAAATCTTCCCATCACGATGCACCCGCACCTCCAACCACTCTGAAAGAGCGTTCACCACCGATACACCAACACCATGCAAACCGCCACTTATCTTGTAAGAGTCTTTGGAGAACTTCCCTCCTGCATGAAGAACCGTGAAAACCACTTCCAGAGCACTTCTTCCTTCTTCGGGATGTATATCAACGGGTATTCCTCTCCCGTTATCCTCAACTTCTACACTTCCATCTTCATGAAGAGTCACTCGTATCCAGTCACAGTATCCTGCCAGTGCCTCGTCAACACTGTTGTCCACCACTTCGTACACGAGGTGATGCAATCCACGCTTTCCTGTGGATCCTACGTACATTCCGGGTCGCATTCGGACAGGTTCCAGCCCCTTCAAAACCTTTATACTTTCAGCGGAGTACTTTTCCATCTACTTTTCCCCTCCTGAATCTTATATCTTTGAACAGTTCTTTACCTGATTTTTCATTCAGAATTCTGAGCAAACGATCTTTCTGCATGGAAAGTTCGGTCATCCACAATGAATCATCGCAAACAACGTAAACTGTTCCGTTTTCCACTTTTTCCACCTTCGTGTGCTTTGCTATCACAGGTCCAACTATCTTGTCCCATTCAGAAAGGAGCATCTTTATCTTCAATTCAAAAAAAAGAGGTTGTCTAATGGAAAGTTCTTCGAACAGTTGTCTGAGAAGGATCATATTCCCACCCAGTTTTCTTCAAGGTTTAAGATAAAAGGCTCAAAGTTTTCCATCAAAGTCGCTGTCACAGGTCCTGGTTCTTCTTCGAAAAACAAGTGTTCGTTCAACCTTCTAACAGGAACCACTCCCACACTCGTGTGTGTGAGAAACATTTCATCCGCTTCGAACAGTTCCCAAACCCAAACCACTCTTTCTTCAATGGGTATCTCAAGATTTTTTGCAAGCTTTATAACATTTTCCCGCGTGATGCCATCCAGAATACCGCTGTCGAGCGAAGGTGTAACCAATTTGCCTTCTTTCACCAGAAACACGTTGCTGAAGCTTCCTTCACAAACCTGCCCGTTCAAACCAAGCAGAATTACATCGTAGCAGTCCACTATTTCCATTCTGGCGAGCACTATGTCGGTACGTCCAGTTATTTTGAGAGCCGGTGGGGTGGAGAGATCAGGTATTCTTCGAATACTCGAGATTTTCACGTCAACCCCTGACTCTACATCTGGCACATTGAGTGGTGAAAACACAAAGAGGGTCTCCCCGGAATCAGGAAAAAGATAGACTTTGATTCTCACTTCCTGTTTGAATTCCTGAGCACCTGTCTTCAGCACTTCTGAAAACTCATCAAAACCCAAAGAAAAGGGGATTTTGAAGAAATCGACAGATCTCTTCAATCTGGAATAATGTTTGTAAGCTGCAAACGGGATTCCATTGTAAGTTCTCAAGGTTTCGTACACTGCTCCCTGGAGTGATTTTTCAAACAGGGAGAAATCCAGCGAAATTTCATCCGCGCGCTGAAACTTTCCCCTCCACCATATCAACACGACAGGAAATCACTCCCTCTTCCGAAAGGGATTTCACTCTTACGCTATGAAATTCACCCACACTGTCCCCCACGAACTCGTGCTTCACGTAATACTCGTCATAACCAGAGAGAACACCCTTCATGACGTACCATTCGGCGAGAACTTTTCTTTCTTTCCCAATGATTCTCTTCCTGTATCTGATAGAAACATCTTTCGCTTTCTTCTTCAAAACTTCCAGACGTTCTTTCTTCTTCGATTCGGGAACGCTTCCAACGATTCTACTCGCTGGAGTTCCGGGGCGCGGTGAAAATCTGAAGATATGTATCCTGCTGAACTCCACTTTTTCAACCAGATCCAGAGTCCTCTGAAAATCGTCATCCGTCTCTCCAGGAAAACCGACGATTATATCCGTTGTTATTGAAAAATCTGGATCGATGCTTTTCAATTTGTCAACAACACGCATGAAATCAGAGATTTTGTATTTTCTTCCCATCTTTTTCAGCACATCATCGGATCCACTCTGAACCGAAATGTGAAGATGCGGGCACAACCTGGGATTTTGTTTGAAAGCTTCCACAATCTCTTCATTCACGTCTTCCACATTTATAGAGCTGAGACGCACTCGATAATCCCCAGGAATCTTCTCGATACTTTTCAGAAGTTCGGCAAGTGAAGAACCCATGTCTTTACCGTACTTTCCAAGGTTGACCCCGGTTATCACGATCTCTTTGTAACCCTTTGCCACCATCTCGACAAATTCATCTTTGAATATTTCGAGCGGCTTGCTTCTGATCTTTGTGCCACGAGCCAATCTGATGGCGCAGTAGGTACAGGTGTTGTCACACCCGTCTTCGACCTTTATGTAAGAACGGGTTCTGTTTTCGAAACTTCCCTTCACTTTCTCGTAAACAGGCCTGCCGGGTTCAGATACAACAATCTGTTGTTTCCCGTTCAGGGAGTTAATATGATCCACTATGTGTTTTTTCTCATCGATTCCCAGAACCATGTTCACTGGAAGGTTCTTTGCCTCATCCGGAGAAAGCTGAGCAAAACAACCGGTGAGGATGATTTTTGCGTTTCTGTTCCTGTTTCTGATGCTCTTTATCAATCTCTTCACTTTCTTCTCGACTTCTTTAGTAACGGCACATGAGTTCACTATATAGTAAGAAGCATCACCATCGGGTAAAACCACGTACCCGGCTTTTTCTAACTGTTCAGCCATGTATTCACTTTCGTACTGATTCACCTTACAGCCGAAGGTCTCTATCCTGACAGTTTTCATATCTCCAGCTTTCCCTCCGAAACCACCCTCAGAATGTCTATTCTTCTCACTATGCCAACGAGCTGCATAGCTTCATCGACAACAGGAAGCGATTTAAAACCATGTCTTATGAGATAATCCGCTGCTACAATGAGCGGATCTTCTTCTTTCACAACGACAGGAGGTTTGTTCATAAAATCAGATACGGGTCTGTCCTTTATTTTGACTACGTTTCTTATCAGCTGGTTGGTATCTGGAATGAAAGAAGCGGATCTCAAAAGCGAGAAATAACTGGGCACAAGGGCCTTTATGAGATCGCTCTCACTGACAAAACCAACCACTCTCATATCGTGGTCGACAACGGGAATTCCTGAGAGGTTCTGCCTGGAAAGAAGTTTTATCACTGTTTCAACCGTTTCATCCTCGAAAACAGCGGAAATATCATAGATGACGGCTTCCTTTACCCTCATTTACTTCACCCTCTCTACGGTGAAGTGATCGTACTCCTTCTTTATCACCTCGAGGTCGGGCATGTACTTCTCTTTTCTTCGAGTGGCAGCCAGTGCGGAAGCGAAACCAAATTTTGCCATTTCAAGGAAATTGGCCCCATGATTGATGAAGTAATAAACCATACCGGCAACGTACGCATCCCCCGCACCCAAAAGATGTGATGTGTCTATTTCTTCTTTGGATTTTATAAGCCAGATCCCTTCTCTTGTCGCGACAATATCGTTCTTCACTTCATAAGACACCACGGAAACTTGTGATTTTTCGGCGAGTTTTTCGGCGAGTTTCACATAATCATCAAAGGTTTTCAATTCAACACCAAGAAAAGAAGCATGATTACCTCTCAAATCTGGTTTCACAACGTTGGGATACTCCGGTCCTTCATAGATTCTCTCAAGCAATCTGGGAGTCTGTTCGACGAAGACGAAGATTCCCTTTTCACGTGCGAGCCTCACCAGTTCATTGCATATTCCCTCGTTCACTCCCGGCGGAATACTTCCTGATATGACAACGCAATCGACTTTTGAAAGCGTCATCTTGTATCTTCTCAGAAAGTGTTTCACATCCATCTCTGTAACATTCGGACCGGGAAAATTTATAGCAGTTATCGTTTTATTCTTTTCGTCGATTATCTCTATGTTTTCCCTCGTTTCTCCTTCTACATAAACAAAATTCGTTGTGATCAGCTTTGAAATTTTTCTCAATTCCTCCACAAGAATCTTTCCCATGTATCCTCCCACGAATCCGGTGGCGACTGACGGTACCCCCAGTTTGGAAAGGGCTATAGAAACGTTTATCCCCTTTCCACCTGGAGACATTTGAGTTTTAGAAAGATCTCTTATTCTGTACAACCGGTTCACCCGAAAATCTTCTATAAAAATTTCCCTGTCTAAAGCAGGATTAAGGGTCACCGTCAGGACCATACAATCACCTCGAAATCAAAAGTGGGGAATCACATTTTTAAAACAAAATCCTTGGGACTCCCAACATAATTGATTTTACCATTATTCAGTATCACCAACAAATCGGCGATGTAGAGAAACCTCTGGAGGATACGAGTGGATATGATAAATGTTCGTTCCTCCTTTATTTTGAGGAACATGTCCATTATCTTCTCCAGATTTTCATCGTCAAGGTGATCCAGCAGACAATCCATCAAAATGATACGGGGTTTTTTCTGTTCGAGAATGAAAAGAAGGAGGGAGATCTTTTCGGCAGGGGAGAAGACAGAAAGGGGTGTCTTTCGGCCGCGGATGAGCATTCTCAGTATTCCAAGATCATCGAGTTTCTCGGAAAAATCCTCCAGAGAAATTTTCCTTTTCAGGGCAAGCTTAAGAAACTCATCGAAAGTGTAGTGATTCATCGCATCGATGAAACTCGTATCAAGGTACAGAGCGTTTTTCCTGAGGTAGATATCGTCGAGATCCTGAACATTTTGATCGAATAAATAGACAGAACCGCTTCTGGAAATCTCGTTGAATATTTCAACGTTCAATTTGACGATAGATCTGAGAAGAAAAGATTTTCCGGATCCTCTTGGACCATAAAGAACGTTCATTCCTTCAACAAAGGAAACAGTTATATTCTCAAGTACACTTTTACCATCCACAGATATGGAAAACTTTTCAAACCTTATCGGAAACTTTTCGCTTTTCATCGTTATCTCTTTCTTTCTTCTCGTCGAGCCCCAAACGTCTTTTTATCTCCCTGAGAGCACTTTCATCCCCATCAGTCATCATTTTGAGCAAATCTATTTGCGATAGAACACGAGGATTTTTGGATATTTTTTTCTCCAAGGGGCATCACCTCGTTTTTGATTCTAACCCCAAACCTTTAATTGGACTTGTATGGATCATTACAATTAGAACCAGGAAAATGTAATAAAACGTCTCCAGGGTTAAAATCTATCCTGGAGGTGATCGAATGCGAAATCCACCTTTCATCGTGGAATACGAACTGACACTGCGATGCAACTTCAGATGCAAACACTGCTACTGCGAGGCTGGAAAGTCCCATCCCGAAGAGTTGAGCTTCGAAGAAATAAAGGAACTGATACTCGACATGAAAGAACTGGGTACCTGGGCTCTCGATATCATAGGTGGTGAACCTCTTCTTCATCCTCAAATACTGGATATTCTCGCTTTTGGAAAGAAAGTTGGGCAGCGTCTCATGATCAACACCAACGGTTCGCTCGCCACCAGGGAAATGGTACAAAAAATAAAAAAGGCCAATTCCGACGTGCTTGTCGGTGTTTCTCTTGAAGGCCCAGATCCTGAGATCAACGATTTTGTGAGAGGGGCCGGAAGCTTTGAAAGAGCAGTTCAGGGCATTAAAAACTTCGTGAATGAAGGTTTTCAAGTCACCATTTTGAACGTGATAAACAGGAGAAACTGGAGAAAGTTTGAGAATATGGTAAAACTCGCACTGGAACTGGGAGTTAATGCTCTGTACGTAGATAGGTTCATACCAGTCGGAAGGGGCATGATCCATGCAAGAGAACTGGATATGAATCCCGACGAGTGGAAAGTGGCCATAAAACACGTTCTTGGAGTGATAGAAAACTACAAAGACCGTTTGACATTTTACGTGGAAGAGTCTATATCAGGAAGGCCATGCACTGCCGGTATCACACACGCGTCGGTTCTGGCCAATGGCACGGTTGTTCCCTGTGGGCACTTCAGGTACAGCAAGGAATTCTACATGGGGAATGTGAGAGAAAAGAAATTCTCGGAAATCTGGCGCGAATACACTCCCGTTCCTTCCCCGGCTTCCTGCCAGCAGTGTCCCATCCTGAACAAATGTGGTGGTGGTTGCAAGGCTTATTATCTGCTGAGAGGACACGAAAAAGATGAAGCTATCTGTTTTCTGAACAAAGAGCGGTACAACATAAAGTAACTTAAATGAAACTTGATTGTCACTGTGTGTGCATAGAATATTTTTACCGACTGGTAAGTAAAAAATATGGAGGTGGTTGGATGGCAGTAGGTGGAATCAAAGGAATGATCTATCGCCAGGCAGGAAAACTCGTCGGTTCATTCGTTAAAAACGCTGAAGTGGAAACTCTTGGAAGGATCTTCGGTACTTTGAGCATGTTCACAAAAGAACCCGCGAAAAGCGGTCTCAGAAAACTAGCTGACCTCGCAAAAGAAAGACATCCCATGGTGATGTCATGGGTGAACGTTTTCAAAAAAGCGAGCCCAAAATGTGTTGAAGGGGTTATAAACAACCTGATCATCAACGAATTCGCCCTTGGAGAACCCATCAGGCAGGAAAAGATGCACGAGTACAAAACGGTACTCCCAAAACTCCTCGTTCTGAGCCCCACATACGCCTGTAATCTGAACTGTGTTGGATGTTACGCGGGACTTTACGGTAGAAAATACGAACTCTCTCACGACGAAGTCAGAGACATCTTGAAACAGGCCAACGATCTGGGAATTTACTTCTTCATCATCACCGGTGGTGAACCCTTCTTCTGGCCTCACCTGATGGACATATTCGAAGAATTCAAAGACAGCTACTTCCTGGTCTACAGCAACGGAACTCTGATAAAAGAAGAAACGGCCAAGAAACTCGCAGATCTTGGAAATGTGACGATCTCCATATCTGTGGAGGGTTTCGAAACTGACACAGACTGGAGAAGAGGAAGGGGAATATTCAAGAGAGTCCTCGAAGCCTGGGAAAGGCTCAGAAGACACGGTGTGATTTTCGGAGCTTCTGTGACGGCAACACGAATGAACCACGACACCATAATGAAGGATGAATTCTGGGACTTCCTCGAAGAACAGGGAGTTTCTTACGTGTGGGTATACCAGTTCATGCCTGTGGGAATGAATCCAACGATAGACCTCGTTCCCACACCACAGCAGAGATACGAAAGATTCCAAAAACTTGAACAGCTCAGACTCAGCGGAAGATTCGCCTTCGTCGCCGACTTCTGGAACCACGGGTTCCTCACCAACGGCTGTCTCGCAGCGGGTGCTAAGTACCTCCACATAAACGCGAAAGGTTACGTGGAACCCTGTGTCTTCCAGCAGTTCGCGGTGGACAGCATTCGCGAGAAAAAGCTCATCGACATTCTGAGATCGCCGTTCTTCGAAGCCTACAAGAGGATGATTCCTTACAGCGACAATCTCTTCAGACCGTGTCCGATAATTGACAACCCGAAAGTCTTCAGAGCCATGGTGAGAGCCTTCAACGCAAAACCACAGCACGAGGGATCCGAAAGGGTCATCACAGATCTTGCACCCGAGCTGGACAAACTCGCAGCCGAATGGAAGAAATACGCAGACAAACTCTGGTATGAAGAAGGTTACTCCGAAATCTATCCAGCCAACAGAGGAGTTTACAGCTACGAAGTGAGAATGAGAAGATATGCAGACAAAGAAAAACTCCTCGCGGTGGACAAACGTTACAGGAACTGATGTGGAGGGATCGAATTGAGCTCCGAAACAAGGAGGAAAATCCTCGAAGCGGCGAGGAAGGCATTCTCAAAATATGGCTACGATGGAGTCAGTATGGAAGAAATCGCACGTGAGGCCGGTGTGAAAAAGGCTCTCATCTACTACTATTTTCCAAGCAAGGACAAACTTTTTGAAGAGGTCTGGAGAGAAGCACTCGAGGAACTGGAGAGTCATCTTTTTTCCGTCACTGAAGAGACGAACTCCTACTTTGCGAAAATAAAAAAGTTTCTGAAGTCCTACGTCGACTTTGTTCTGAATAAGACCGTTTTGAACGAAATCATCGAGAAAGAAAAATCGACCGTCAGATTCGAGGAAGAAAAATGGTCGAAACTCAGAGAACGTTATGAAAGCTTTATAAAGCGAGTCGAAGAACTCATAGAAGAAGGGAAGAAACAAAACTACGTTTACAAAGATCTCGATTCCCGGGCTGCCGCGGAGCTGATAGTCAACTCGTTCGGAGACGTTCCAAAGGATAAAAGACTGCTTCAGAACATCCAGGAAATGATACTCAGAGGATTGCTCAATGTGAAAACAGAAGAGGGGCGTTAGCCCCTCTTCATCTTAATCTCAGAATCTTCTTCTTATTCCAAACTCCTCTTCCGCTTTCTGTACCATCTCTTCGAAAATTCTGTTCACTTCTTCGTCGGTCAGAGTTCTTTCCGGGTGCCTGAACACCACATAGAATGTAACACTCACCATATCCTCCGGGATTCCTCTTCCTTCATAGACATCAAACACTCCCACTTCCTCCACCAGATCTCCTCCACTCTCTCTGAAAAGCTCGATGATCTTCACAGACTCAAATCCCTTCGGAAGCAGGAAGGAGATATCTCTTCTCACAGCGGGAAATCTCGGTGTAGGCCTGTAGGCGGGTCTCTTCGATGCGCATTCTCTCAGAAGTTCCATGTCTACCTCGAAGAAGTAGGTATTCTCTTTCACATCGTACTCATCAAGGAGCTTTGGATCTACCATTCCAATAAAACCGATCTCCCAGTTTTCCACGTAGATACGAGCGGATCTGGTTGGGAACAATCCAGGTATCTTTGCGGCTCTGTATTCGACGTTCACTCCGAGTCTGAAGAAGAGTTCATCGAGAACACCCTTGATTGTGTAGAAGGACACGTTTCTTTTATCGGTGTAGTCTCCCGGATTTTCCAATCCACAGCTCATGGCAGAAAGCGTCTCTATCTCCCTGAAATTTCCATTTTCCTCGAAGTAAACCTTTCCGATTTCGAAGAGCTTCAGATCTCTGTTCTGCCTCTTGAAATTTTCAGCGAGCACTTGTATAAGGCTGTAAAATTGTGACGTCCTCATCACATCCATATCTGAAACGATAGGATTGGAGAGAGTTATGGGTTCTCTACCCACCAGAGGCCATCTTTTAACCTTCTGGGAATCCACAAAAGAGAAAGTCACCACTTCATCGAAACCCATTCCTTTCATGAATTGAGAAATTTCCCTTCTGAAGAGCTGTTTCTCATCCCAGCCACGGTTTATTGCAGGAACGCTTATCACCTTCGATTCGACTTTCTCGTACCCGTAAATCCTTCCTATCTCTTCTATGAGGTCTATCTCCCTTTCAACGTCCGGTCTGAAGGTGGGAACAAGAACTTCGTAACTGTCTCCTCTGTCCTCCACCTGGAATTCAAGGTGTTTGAGAATATTGCCCGGCTCTTCAACTTTCGTTCCCAGTATCTTTTCGATTCTGGCTTTTCTGAGCATCACCTTTTTGGATTCTATCTTTCGAGGATAAACATCCCAGAATTTCCCAAGAACATGACCGCCGGCCAGCTTTTGAATCAATTCTGCAAGCCTCAAAGACACAAGTTCCACATCGTTCGGATCCACACCTCGTTCGAACCTGTAAGAAGACTCAGAACTGATTCCAAGCGCTTTGGATGCCTTTCTTATCCTCACAGGATCGAAGTAAGCCACTTCCAGCACCAGGTCTCTGGTGTCATCGTACACACCAGATTCCATTCCCCCCATGATTCCGCCAAGTGCGAGGACGTTCTCACCGTCCGTTATCAGGACTTCTCCGCCCTTCAGCTCGTACTCCCTTTCGTCGAGCAGCAGGACTCTTTCTCCACCCTTTGCAGCCTTCACGATAATTCTTTTGTTTTTTAGCCTGTTCAGGTCGAACGCGTGAACGGGATGCCCCAGTTCGAGCATCACGTAGTTCGTGGCATCGACCACGTTGTTCAAAGAACGAACCCCTGCCGCTACAAGCCTTGCTTTCATCCAGAGTGGCGAATCTTTCACGGTGACGCCTTTCATTATTCGAGCGGAGTATCTCGGGCAACCCTCCACGTCTTCTATCTCCACATCGAACTGAACATCTTCATCCACAAAAGAAACATCGGGTTGAGGCTTTTTCAAAGGCCTTCCGCTGAGGGCAGAGAGTTCTCTTGCAACACCAATGATCGAAAGACAATCGGGTCTGTTCGGAGTTATCTCTATGTCCAAGACCCTTTCGTTGAGTCCGTATTTCTCTATCACGTTCACACCGAGTTCCACGGGTTCAGGGAAACGATAAACCCGGTCGGATTTTTCCTCAAGACCCAGTTCTTCAAGTGAGCAAAGCATGCCCTCCGAGACGACTCCTTTGAATTCACGAGGCTCTATTTTGAGGCCGTTGTTCAGAGTGGCTCCTTCGAGAGCCAGTATGACGTAATCCCCCTCGTTCACAGTCTTATCGGCTGTGATGACCGTGTAGATCCTTTTTCCGGTGTCCACCTTGCACACGATGATCTTTTCTGAGGCGGGATGATCAAGCCGTTCTATCACCTTCGCTGTGATTATCTCTCCGGAGACACTGAACGGTCTCAGAATATCTTCCACACTCGTTCCAGAAAAAGTGAGTCTTTCCGCTATCTGCTCAATGTCCCAATCGAGATCTATGAATTCTCTGAGCCAGGATTCGGGAACTCTCACCTCATCACACCCCCATCAATAGCTGCTGAGAAATCTCACGTCGTTTCTGACGAACTCTCTTATGTCCGTTATGCCGTACTTCAACATGGCGATCCTTTCCACTCCCATTCCGAACGCGTAACCCGTCCATTCTTCCGGATCGTATCCTACGTTCAAAAAGACGTTTGGATCCACCATCCCCGCTCCCAAAATCTCCAACCATCCGTAACCAGAAAGATAGACATCCACTTCGAAACTCGGCTCTGTGAATGGGAAAAAGCTCGGTCTCAAACGAACTCTCGCGTTCTTGCCGAACATTCTTCGCGCGAACTCTTCGAGTGTGAATTTCAAATGAGCCACGCTGAGATCTCTATCCACATGCAATCCTTCCACCTGATGGAACATGGGAAGGTGCGTCGCATCGTAGTCTCTTCTGTAAACTTTTCCGGGCGATATGATAGCGATGGGGGGTTTTCTCTCGAGCATCGTTCTGATCTGGACAGGAGAAGTGTGGGTTCTGAGAAGGAGATCATCCGTTATGTAGAAAGAATCGTGTTCGTCCCTGGCTGGATGCCATTCCGGTGTGTTCAGCGCGTCGAAGTTGTGCCAGGTTGTTTCGATTTCCGGCCCCTCTACCACATCGAATCCCATCGATACAAAGATCCTCTCTATCTCTTCCATAACCTTCAAGACAGGGTGAGAATGTCCCAGTTTCCTCCTTGCTCCCGGTATCGTGACGTCTATTCTCATTTTTTCCATCTTTTCCTGTTCGAGAAGCTTTTGAATTTGCTGTTTCTTTTCCTCGAAGAGTTTTTCTATCTTCTCACGGAGTTCGTTCACTCTTTTACCGTAGGCGGGTCTTTCTTCAGGAGGGAGATTCTTGAGATTTTTCATCAATTCTGTGATCTTGCCCTTCTTTCCGAGAAATTCTATCCTGAAACTTTCCAGCTCCTGAACATTCGATATCTTTGATAATTTCTCGAGGGCTTCCTTCTCGACGACTTCTATCTCCATCTCTCATACCCCCTGTTATACAAAAAAATGGCGGAGGCGGTGGGACTCGAACCCACAAGGGCCTCACGGCCCACCGGTTTTCGAGACCGGCTCCTTAGCCAGTTCGGACACGCCTCCGCGTCCTTCCATCTTCATATTTTATTTCATTTCGCCGCTAATTTCAATATTTCACGAACGTCTTCTCTTTCGAGCACCATTATTCTTCCCAAACTCGCTCCCTTGGGTTTCAGATTCTTTTCCACAAGGAGCATGACGTTGTCCACGATCTTGTCTATATCTTCCTCTGGAATTCCCGCATCCCTGAGGGATACAGGAGCTCCCACCTTCTTCAGCCAGTTTTTGAAAGCCTCGATCCCTTTCAGAATCAGTTCCTCACCTTCACCTTCAAGTCCAAAGATCTTCCTTGCAAACCTTTCGAACTGCGCAGGATTCTCTCTGTACACGTACTTCATCCATGCCGGAAACACAATGGCGAGACCCGCTCCGTGTGCGATGTCGTAGAGAGCGCTGAGAGAGTGCTCGATCCTGTGGCAAGCCCACTCTCCGCCCCTTCTTCCAACCGCCATCGTTCCATTGAGAGCGATCGTTGCAGACCACGCGAGATTTGCCCTTGCTTCGTAGTCGTCTGGTTTCTCTATCAACCTTTCTGTCATTTTCATGATCGTTCTGATAGTACCTTCCGCTATTTCGTTGGAGATCTCAGGACTGCTCCCATCGAAATAGTACTCGAGAATGTGTGAGATCGCATCCACAGCACCATAAACTGTTTGTTCTTTTGGAAGAGTGAATTGAACAGATGGATCGATTATGGATACTTTTGGATAGAGAGCCTTTGAACTCACTCCATATTTTTCTTTCGTTTTCTCGTTCGTTATCACGGCGTTACCGTTCATCTCCGTTCCTGTTGCCGAAATTGTGAGTACATCGAAAACAGGAAGAGCTCTCTCGATCTGGTATTCACCAATGAAAGCATCCCATATGTCACCCTCGTAGAGAGCACCGGCTGCTACCGCTTTTGCAGAATCCACAACGCTTCCCCCACCGACTCCAAGAACGGCCTCCACCTTTTCTCTCTTTGCCACCTCAACAGCTTCATAGACCTTGGAGAGAACTGGATTCGGCTTGACACCAGATACTTCTATCCATTCTATTCCGTGCTTTTTCAGTGAATCGACAACCTGATCATAGACACCGTTTCTCTTTATCGATCCACCACCGTAGAGGAAAAGAATCTTTCTGATTCCTGCGCTTTTTATTTCTTCTCCTATTTTTGGAATCGTTCCTCTTCCAAAGACGATCTTCGTGGGATTGTGGAAGACGAAGTTCTCCATCGATTACCACCTCCTCATTTCGATTGTATCACGATAACTCAATCCCTATCTGGAAGGATCAGGTTCAGGAAGATGCCTACGAGGGCAGCAAGTCCTATTCCCTTCAATTCAACTCTACCTACCTTCAAAACCGCACCACCGATACCCACAGTGAGCATCAGGGCAGTGATCATGAGGTTTCTCGGTTTGGAAAAATCCACTTCCGCGTTCACCATGGTTCTCACACCAATAGAGGTGATCATACCGAAGAGAATGAGGCTCACTCCACCCATCACCGCCTGAGGAATCGTCTGGAGGATCGCGCCGAACTTCGACACAAAGGCAGCGAATATGGCCACAAGAGCGGCTCCTCTGAGAACGGAAGGATCGTACACTCTCGTGAGGGCCAGCACTCCCGTGTTTTCACTGTAAGTGGTGTTCGCAGGACCTCCAAGAAGACCGGCCACAGCCGTTGCAAGTCCATCACCGAGGAGTGTTCTATGAAGACCAGGTTTGTCGAAGAAATTCTTTCCGACAACCGCTCCGTTGGTAGTGATGTCTCCAAGATGTTCCATGAAGGTGGCAAGGGTCACCGGAACGACCATGAATATCGCTCCGTAATCGAACTTTGGGAGCATCACTTTCGGTACGCTGAAGAGAGGGGTGTTCAATATCGCACTGGTGTCGATCTTTCCCATGAAAAGCCCCGCGATGTATCCAACAACGACTCCTGTGATCACCGGAACCATGCTGAAGAATCCCCTCGTCATGGTTGAGACGAAAACGACAGTGGCTATGACGATGAGGGCGAGTGGCCAGTCACTCGATGCCATCTGGATGGCAACGGGGCTGAGTGTGAGTCCTATCACCATGATCATACTTCCGGTGACAACAGGAGGGAGAATCTTTTTCACCTTTTCTGGGCCAACTGCCTTCACTATAAGAGCGTACAGAGCATAGAACAGACCTGCCACGAAGATTCCGCCCGTCGCGTAGGCGAGATCTCCATAGATCTCTTTCACTGCCAATATTGGAGCGATGAAGGCAAAGCTCGACCCAAGAAAGACGGGCACAATTCCACCGGTCACAAAATGGAAGATGAGCGTGCCGACTCCCGCGGTGAGGAGCGCCACAAGAGGATCGAGCCCCGTGATGAGAGGAACCAACACAGTGGCACCGAACATGGCCACGAAGTGCTGAAGTGCCAGCAGGAACCATCTCCATCCACTGACCTTGGTAACCGCTCCTTCGAACTCCATGAGAACACCTCCTGACATTTAAAAATAAAGGCTCTTTGAAAAGAGCCTTCAGTTTCTGTTTTTCAATTTTTCTCTCAAAACGAAGAAGACGAACTTTGAAACCTGAACGGGAACTTTTCTTTTACTCAAAGGAGACTGGAAAAACCTGTAAAGCCACTCCAGGTTCATCCTCTGAACCCACTCCGGTGCGCGTTTCTTTTTGCCCGATACGACGTCTATGGATCCTCCAACTCCCATGGCGAGCTTCACGTTCAGCTGTGGAAAGTTCCTGTATATCCACTCTTCCTGACGGGGAACACCCATTCCGACGAAGAGAAGATCGGTCGAGTTTCTGTTTATGTCTTCAACGATCTTCGGTGATTCTTTTTCGAAGAAGAAGCCATCGTGACAGCCCACAACCTTCACTCCCGATTTCTCCAGCACTTCTTTTGCCTTTTCAACGATTTCCTTTTTCGTTCCAAGAAGATACACCTTCCAACCTTTTTCCTTTGATCTTTCACAGAGGTGCTTCATGATCTCTATTCCAGGCAGTCTCTCGGTCATCTCTCCCGTGAGGGTTTTCATGGCCCAGACAACACCAAAACCATCAGGTACAACGAGGTCTGCAGAGTTCACGATAGCCCTATATCCTGCATCTTCTATGGCCTGCAATAGAATCGAAGCGTTCATGGTAACAACAAAGGTTTTGATGTTCTTCTCTATTCTCTCTTCGATTGTGTTCAGAAATTCCCGTCTTGTCCCAGATAAAACCTTCGTTCCGAAAAGTTCGATCTCTTTCACCCCGTTTTCCTCCAAAAAAAAGCGGAGGGAAGACCTCCGCTTTCTGCTGGTGCCGAGGGCGGGACTTGAACCCGCACGGGGAAACCCCCACATGATCCTGAGTCATGCGCGTCTGCCAGTTCCGCCACCTCGGCACTCCTCTCCGTTCAGATAGTTTAGCACCTTCTTCCGCGAGCGTCAAGAGTTTTCCCTCTTTTCCAGTATCATAGGCTGGACGATCAGCGTGAAAACAGCCCCAACCCCTATCCCAAGCATCATGAGTAGAGATATGTTTTTAAAGAGTGCGAGTTCAGAGAAGAGAAGAACGGCGAATCCCGAGATCAATCCCAGCGCGTTTGTGAGAACAGATGGTCCCACGTTCTTGACCACAAGGTACGGATCTCTCAGCCTCTTCTCTTCCGAAGCAATGTGAATGGAATAATCTATCACAAGACCCATGAGAATACCGGAGGTGATCGATGTTGACACATCCAGACTGATCCCAAAGAGGGCCATGAACAGGAAGTTGAACACCGTCGTGAAAGCGATTGGAACCATCACACTGAGTGTGGTGAGCGGTCTTCGGAATATGATGAAGACCATGGCAAAGATCAGAACTGAAGCAATGACGATGCTCTGTATCTGTGATTTCATGATGCTTTCGTTGATATCGTCCCAGATCAGAACGGATCCCGCCACATAGTGTGACCAGCCCGTTTCGCTCATCACTTTGTTGATCAGATCTACCACTTTTTTCACATGTTCGTATCCTTCCGGTGTGAGATTGACGATCAACCTTATCCTGTTTCTATCTCCGATGAAGGTCTTGAGAAACGGGTTCGTTCTGGAGAGCGCGTACATTATCGGAACGGGAATATCCACAGGAAACACCACACTGGAGACGTACTCGCTCTTTTCTATCTTTTCGATTAGCTCTTTCAAGGTCTTGGAATCCGTCCCAACGAATGGAACAGTTTTCTCCAGCACCAGATAGATCGGCTCTCTCGTGTTGAACTTTTCCACGATGAGGTCGTAAGCTTTTCTGAGTTCGGAATCCCTGTCGAAATAAGACACCATATCCGAACCCACCTGTACTCTTTTGAGCAGAAACGGTGAAAGAACCGCTATCACCAGGAAGACAACGAGGACGATCAGAGCGATCTTTCTTCCCACGTACTTCATACCAAAGTTCCTCGGAGTTCTCTTTGGAGTGTAGTTTCTGAAGATCTCCACACCGGATGTGAATATCACAAGAACCACAACAGCGAGTCCGGAAGAAACCAGAATTCCGAGTTCTCTGAACGCCCTTATATCGATGAAGACGAAAGACATGAATCCCGCTGCGGTGGTGAGCATCGAAAAAAGTATGGGTTTGAAGATGTGTTTTACCGCCTCTTTTTTTCACTGAACCTGAACAGCGCGTTGTAGAAGTGAAGCCCGTACGCAGAGCCGATGATGAGGAGAAAGGTGATGGTCATCACGGTCATGGTGTTGAGGCTCTTTCCCATAGCGAAAAACACAGCGAACACAAAAAACGTGGACAGCACAGGAACCATCAAAGAAAAGAGTGCTGCTCTGAAGGATCTCAGCTGGTAGTAGAAGAGAAGAAAGATCACAAGAAACATGAAAATAGGATAAACGAAAGTCTGCCTCACCAGCTCTTTGAAAAGAGCGCTGTCTATCACTGGTTCACCAAACAGGTAATTTTTCTCGAAGTAGCCGGACACGAGACTTTTTATCTCGGGTATTTTGTCCCTTGCGTTGACACCTTCTTTGAATATCACGTTCAAAAGCGCGTACTTCCCATCTTCTGTGATGAAACTCTTCGCGTTCGGGTCATTCAAAACGTCGTTTGAAATTTTCCCATCTTTGAAGTAATAGTCCATTCTGAAACCAGAAAACCTTGGAAGGTTCACGGGACTCATAACACTCGAGATGTCTTCTCTTTTTTCCAGAGCCTCGTGGAGTTCGTACAGAGCCCTTGCGTCTTCGAAGAAGTTCTTATCACCTTCGACAACGATCACAATCGAGGAACTTCCGCCGAACTCCCTGTTCACACGAAAGAGGTTCTTCACGTTTTCGTTCGTGGTCTTTTCAGGATCTCCATTGTAACCTGGAAGGAACACCTCAGGACCGGTCTCTATCTTTCCAAGAGAAAAAACAACAAGGAACGAAAGGAAAACCAGCACCACGTATATTGTGGTGAAGAAGTACCTTCTCATGCTACCTTCCCTCCCTCGACAAGGCTTCCACCATTCGATTGAATCCTTCGCTCACCACTTTGAGATCTTCCTCGGAAAATTTCTCAAGAACACTTTTCAAAAGACTTTCGAAGTTCGAAAGAATCTCTTCGAAGATTTTCTTTCCCTTTTCGGTCAAGACCACCCGGTACGTTCTTCTATCAACAGGGTCCATCTCTCTGACGACCAAGCCTCTTTTCTCCAGAGAATCCACCACGTTCGTTACGTTGCTCTTCGTTGTGGAAAGAAACTCCGCTATCTCCTTCATCTTTTTTGGACCGAAGAGAGCCACGTAGAGGAACGCGTAGAGCTCCGTTGTTTTCATGTCAGAGACCTCCTCGTTCGATGGAAGATAACTGGAAAACCTCATCACGAGCGAAAAGAGTGTTCTGAATATCTCCAGAGCATCCATATCTTCACCCCCCATTTTTTGACAGTTCAATTATAGAACAGTTCAATTATTTTACCAAATGGTTCACCATCCGAACTATTTGTTGTAGAATAAGAACCGGTGATGAGAATGAGATATTCACTCTTTAAGAATTACCTTCCAAAGGAAGAAGTACCGGAGATCAGAAAGGAACTCATAAAATTGGCACTTCCTGCCATGGGAGAAAACGTGCTTCAGATGCTCTTTGGAATGGCAGACACCGCCTTTTTGGGACATTACTCCTGGAAAGCGATGAGCGGTGTGGGGCTCTCCAACCAGATATTCTGGGTGGTTCAGGTCGTCCTGATAGCCGCCAGTATGGGAGCCACCGTAACGATAGCGAACGCCATCGGAGCGGGCAACAGGAAAGCTGTGAGATCCCTTGCCTGGAACAGTGTCTTTCTTGCCATATTCACGGGTGTTATTCTCACCGTTCTCACACCGCTCTCCGATGTGTTGATAAACATCTTTCCGAATCTGGAAGGAGAAATAGAAGCATCCGCGAAGGAGTATCTGAAAATCATCCTTTCCGGCTCCATGGGATTTTCCATCATGGCCGTGTTCTCCGCGATGCTCAGAGGTGCCGGTGACACAAGAACGCCGATGATCGTCACCGGCCTCACAAACTTTTTGAACATCTTCCTCGATTACGCCATGATCTTTGGAAAGTTCGGATTCCCGGAGATGGGAGTCGGAGGAGCAGCTCTCGCAACGATCCTCTCAAGATTCGTGGGAGCAGCGATTCTCACGTACGTGATATTCAAAAGAGAGGAGTTTCAGCTCAGAAAAGGATTCGTTCCTCCCAGATGGTCCAGCCAGAGGGAAATTCTCCGTGTTGGATTTCCAACTGCCATAGAGAACTTCGTCTTTTCCACAGGTGTTCTGATGTTCGCGAACATCCTGCTCATCGCAGGAGCGGAAGCGTACGCCGGACACAGAATAGGTATAAACGTCGAGTCTCTCTCCTTCATGCCCGCGTTTGGAATCTCGGTTGCCATCACCACACTGGTTGGAAGATACAACGGGATGGGAAACAGGGAACACGTCCTTGGAGTCATCCGGCAGGGCTGGATCCTGAGTCTTCTGTTTCAGGTGACGGTTGGTATCATTATCTTTCTTTTTCCAGAGCCACTGATTCGCATCTTCACCAGCGATCCACAGATAATAGAGATCGCAAAGCTCCCTGTCAAGATAATCGGGCTATTCCAGTTTTTCCTCGCAATAGACTCAACCATGAACGGTGCCCTCAGGGGGACGGGAAACACCCTTCCACCGATGATCATCACCTTCATATCCATCTGGACCGCGAGGCTCCCCGTCGCCTTCGTGATGGTGAAGTACTTCCAGCTCGGACTTTTCGGTGCCTGGATCGGTATGATCGCAGACATCATCTTTCGAAGCACACTGAAGCTCCTCTTCTTCCTCTCCGGCAAGTGGGAAAAGAGAGCCGCCCTCACACGGGAGAGAGTGAAGGAACTGGGATAATTCATTCATCTGGATCGAAAAACAACCTCACCCTCTTTGATCGTCATCACAACGTTCAAACCTTCGTCGAGAAGAACAAGATCTGCCCTCGCTCCTTCGGCTATTCTTCCTCTATCAGCCAGCCCCAGTTCAACACAGCTGTTGTACGAGGAAACCTTCGCAAGTTCTGTAAGAGAACACCCCGTAAACTTTCTGAAGTTCTTCACGGCCTGTGAGAAAAGGAGCGTGCTTCCCGCGAGTGTACCATCTTCCAACCTCGGAACACCGCCTTCCACCTTCACCACGAGATCTCCCAGGGTGGTCGTTCCATCTTTGAGACCCGCCGCAGATATAGAATCTGTGACCAGAACGATTCCATCCGCTTTTTTCACTTTGTAGACGAGTTTCACCATCTCCTTAGAAAGATGTACCCCGTCGCAGATGAGCTCCAGCTTCACATCGTCCAACAAAAGTCCCGCCCCCGTGATTCCTATCTCTCTGTGATGAAGTGGCTTCAATCCGTTCGGAAAGTGTGTGATTCTTTTGACTCCCTTTTCGTAAAATTTCCTGAACTCCTCAAAAGTAGCGATGGAATGTCCTGCTGAAAGAACGATGCCTTTTTCCACGAGTCTCAAAAGAAGTTCGGAGCTTTCTATTTCAGGTGCGAAGGTGAGCATCTTCACCGGAGAATCGATTTCCCTCAGTTCTTCTTCTGAAGGTGGTCTTATGTGTCCTTCTGAGTGCGCCCCTTTCTTTTCTTTGGAGATGTACGGTCCTTCCAGATGAATGCCAAGTAGCGATGTTGACGGGTTTTCAAGGATGTATTCCTTCGCTTTTCTCAAAATTTCTTTCATACTTCCAAATGAAGTGGAAACAGTTGTGGCAAGAAACGTGGTGATTCCTTGTGAGTAGAGAAATTCTTCCATTTCAGAAAAGTCGCAGTTCATGGTGTCTGCACCCATCACACCGTGGATGTGCGGATCGACAAACCCGGGCATGAGAACACCCCGTGGAATGCATTCTCTCTTTTCAACTTTCACGACCTTTCCCTCTTCTATCTCCACGTCCCCAGTGAACTCTCCATCAACGGGATCAACGATCAGAACTTTCTCAACAACCATAGAACACACCTCACAGAACAACGGTCTTTTCCAGATGGGGAGGATTGTCTGGTGAGATACCCTTGGAAATCGCCTTCTGATACCCAAGAATCTGAGCGGGAACAGTCCTCAAAAAGGCAGATCTCCAGTCGTTGCTCACCGGGATATCTCCATCTTCTCCCACCTCCAGAACGGTGGCACCGAATGATTCGAGTTCTTTTTTCAATCGCTTCTCCTGTTCATCCATTCCCGACACTTTTTGCATGAAGACGAGAGCGCCTTTTTTCACCAGTGCCTTTGGACCGTGCCTGTACTCGAGCGTCGAATACGCTTCCGAGAAAGTGAGAGACATCTCAATACATTTTAAAGCCGATTCAAGGCTGATTCCAAAAAACTCTGACATGCCAAGGAACACGAAGTGATCGTGTTCTTTCAGATCGATCTTTTCAATCACCTTCCAAGAGATATCGAAGAACTCGGACGAATACCCGACGAGCTCTGAGAACCGCTCCGTTGAATTTCCGGCTATTCTGTCTGCCAGAAACATCAAAGAGAGCAGGATCATGTTGAAAGACTTCGTCATCACGATCGCTTCTTCTCGTATGGGAAACACGAGTGGAAGATCACTCTCTTTTGCGAGTCTCGATTCTTCTTCTATAGTGATCCCTACTGTTCTGTAGTTTCGTTTCCTCAGAACATCGTTTGCGAGAAGTACCTCCGTTGTGTTCCCGGTTCTCGAGAAAAGAAAGGCCAGTCCTTCCTCCTTGAGATCTGGAACCTTCTGGAAAGCCACCTCACCCGCCGGGATTGCTCTTGTTCTTATCTTTAAAACTCTCTCGAAATAATTGGAGATGGTGAGGGCGAGGTTGTACGAACTCCCACATCCCACAAAGAACACTTCATCAGCCAGATTCTTCTGTATTTCACTGAAGATTTCCGTTTTTTCCAAGTTCAGAACAAAGTTCTCGAAGAACTCTTTCAACTCGTTTCTCTGGTCTGTGATCTCTTTCAGTGTTTTGCTCATAATCTTCCCTCCTTCAGTATTTCACGCCGCCGGCAATAGCGTTTATTATGTACCTCTGAGCGAAGATGAACAGTAATACAACAGGAAGTATCGCCAGAACGATTCCAGCTGCGGTGTATCTGAAATTCACTTGGAAAGTGCTGTTCAGATAAACGAGTGCCACAGAGAGAGGATACTTGTTGGAATCGGACAGAACTATGAGAGGCCACAGGAAATTGTCCCACCAGGTGATCACCTGGAACACAACGAGAGTGGCGATGTCCGGCTTTATTAGAGGTGTGATTATCCTCCACCATATGTAGAGTTCTCCGGCACCATCTATCCTCGCAGCGTCTTCGAAGCTCTTCGGAACACTCAAATAAGCCTGTCTCATCATGAAGATACCGAAGATCGTAACGGCCTGAGGAAGAATCACACCGGTGTAGGTGTTCAGAAGACCGAGTTTTCTGAGGGTGAGGTAGTTGACTATCAAAGTGTTCTGAACTGGAATCATCATTGGAAGAAGAATCAGAAAGAGCACCAGCTGTTTCCCTTTGAAGTCTATTCTGGCGAGAGGATAGGCCACCATCAGCGAGAAAAGCACGTTCAAAAGTGTGCCAAAACCCGCTATTATAATCGTGTTCAGATAGTAATTTCCAAGTTTCACTGTCTTCCATGCCCCAATGTAGTTTGAAAAGGTTGCCGGGTACGGGATGAGACTTGGTGGGTACTTGTACACATTGCCCCCTGCCTCGAAAGAGGTCTTCGCAATCCAGTAAAACGGCCACACTGAGAGAAGCGAAAAAAGGACAAGGACCACATAAGTCAAGACCTTTCTGATCTTAGGCATAATAGCTCTTCAAACCTCCTTCCCTGAACAAGTAGAAGTTCAGAAGCGAAAATGCAATCACAACGAAGCTGAACAGAACAGCGGCAGCGTTCGAATATCCGAACTGGAGATATTCAAAAGCTCGATTGTATATGAAAATTCCCATTGTTTCCGTTGCATGAACTGGTCCACCCTTTGTCATGGCATAAATCTCTCCGAAGACGTTCAAAGCTGCTATGGATGACATGGTTGAGCAAAACAGGATGTACGGTTTCAGAAGGGGGATCGTCACTTTGAAAAAGACTTGAGAAGGTTTCGCACCGTCAACCCTGGCAGCCTCTATCAATTCCTTGGGAATGCTCTGGAGTCCTGCCAGATATATGACCATGTAGTAACCGAATCCCTTCCACATGGTGACGAACATGATAGCGAAGAGAGCTATCTTGGGATCTGAGAGGAAAGCAATCGACTCGTCTATAATATGAAGTGATTGAAGCAAAAAGTTGATGAATCCCTTTTCTCTGTACATCCACTGCCACGTGATCGCAGCAATAGTGATGGGAGTAACCACTGGAAGAAAAATGAGAGTCCTGAAAAGATTCCTACCCTTTATGGCCCTGTCGAGCAGAACCGCAAGCAGTATAGAAACGAGCTGGAGTGGAGGTACAACAAGTAGGTACAAAAGACTGTTCTTGAAGGCGTTCCAGAATAAAGGATCGCGAAGCAGATCGACGTAGTTTTTCAGTCCTATGTAAAGAGATTCTCCGACTATGTCGTACTGGTAAAAGGAAATCTTGATACCGAACACGAGAGGATAATATATGAAAAGCACCATGAGGAGAGTGGGGGTCGTTATGAAGAAGAATGCAAGGAGAAGCTGTTTTTTTCTCAGACTTTTGTAGTACCTTCCTGGCATTTTCTCTCTCCTTTCGAAAGGGAGGGGGCATGCCCCTCCCTATCTTTTTCATTTCGATTGCTGAGTCTGAATGAGATATCTCCAGTACTTCGCGGTCTCTTCGAGCGCTGTTTCGGGATCTTTTTGTCCAAGGAACACCTGAATAATGGCATCCTTCAATTTGTCGAACGCTTCTTTTCTGAATGGTATGTCATCGTTGTAGAACGTGATGTTCTCAAGATACTTAGCTCCCATGATCCTGGCTTTGGCAGCGAGCGTTCCATCATCTTTTGAGAACCATGGGTCGTTCACCGCTGTTTTAAGAGTTGGGAATATGGTCACAAGCTTACAGAATGCGATCTGGTTCTCGAGGTTTGCAACGAATGCTGCGAATTTTGCGGCTTCCTTAGGATTTTTGGATCCTCTGACCACGTTCAGCGTTGAGTACCATCCACTCATTCTCACACCCGGCTTTGGAGCCGGAATGGGAGCAACATCGGACTTTTCATATATTTCTGGGGCGTTCCATTTCACTCTGTCCGCGAACTGAACACCAGTGATCAACATGGCGAGCTCCCCAGCCTGATAGAGTTCTGTGGCTCTCGTCCATTCTCCACCCTGGACGATTTCGCTCGGGATGTACTTCTGTTTGTAGAGAGTGGCCCATTTGTTGAGAGTGTGAGCGTATTCCAGCCTGTCGAAGAGTACTTCTTTTATTCTGTTGTTTTCATCCACAGTGTAGAGATTCAACCCGTCCCAGTTGAAGATCGCAGAAGGATCTTGGAAGATCGTTGGAAGAGCCCCATATTTCCCCGTTTTTTCCTTGATCAAAACTGAGTAGAGGAGTATTTCATCCCAGGTTCGAGGTGGATACTTCGGATCCAGTCCAGCTTTTTCGAAGATCTCTTTGTTGTAGAATATCACGTCCACCGCTGTGTACCAGGGAATCCCGTAAATTCCGCCTTTCCAGGTGAGCCCTTTGATCATGTTGTCGAAATACTGATTGATAACTTCTTCGGGTAGCAAATCGTTCAACGGGAACAGAACTTTCTTCTGAGCGAATTCAATGGTCCATTGAGCGTTCAGGTTCACGACATCGGGTGGGTTTCCAGAAGAGAAGGCTGCAAGAAGCTTCTGTTGGAGAACGTCCCACGGAACATCTTCCCAGACAATTTCAACATCCGGGTTCAACTCTTCGTACCTGTCGATGATACCCTGAATGAAATCTGTGAAGGTCGGTTTCAGCGACATGGTCCAGAAGACTATCTTGGTTTTGGACAGTGCCAGAACTGCGAGAAGAACTACCAAAAGAATGACCACGAACTTCCTCATGAATCACACCTCCCCGAAAGATGTTCTAAGGATTTATAGATAGAAATAGGTTTCGTCGATCTTGTGATGACAATCTTTCTTCCTTCGAAATACCTGGCATCGAACGGATTTCTCAGAATGAAGTAAACAGTCTTTTCTGCCGGCAAGCTCAGATGGGCTTTCAGAGCCTTTTCGTTCGATATGTCGGCTACAAAATCGAAGATCAAATCACCTTCAACTGGATCGGGACCGTCTTCTACGGTGTATCGAACAACATTCTCGACCTTGAAAAATCTGGAAACGATCTCTGGAATCTGGTCGTAATCGCCCCCCGTGGTGTCCGCTGGACTCAAATTCTCACTGGATGGAACGAGAAGAGTCACTTCACTGGTACGATCTATCTTTTCAAAGCCGAGGAATTCCACGGCGTTCATTGAAACATCGGCAAGAAAACCAACACCGTTGTTTTTCTTCACAAGAGCCAGGTATTTTTCCACCGTTCTTATGGAGCGCTCCACTCTGTCCTTCTGGACCTTTCCATCTTTGAGAAGCTTCACCAGCGTTTCATAGTAAACCGGAAGGTTTCTGTAATCACCAAGAAGGATCATGTTTCCTCCCGCGTTCAGAAAGAGACCCACAATCTCTTCAACAGAGAAATTGTTCGACACAGCACTCATCTCCATAGCATCGCTGATCACAAGACCATCGAAGCCGATCTTCTCTCTGAGAACATCCGTTATGATCTTCTCCGAAAGAGTAGCTGGGAGAATGTCTATCGCAGAGTATCTGACGTGAGCCGTCATGACCGTGACCTTTTTCTCCCTTTCCAGCACCTTTCTGAACGGCAGAAGATCCTCTCCCCAGAGTTTTTCAAAGGATGCATCGACCACAGGAAGAGTGAGGTGAGAGTCTTCTCTTGCTTTTCCGTGACCTGGAAAGTGCTTGATACAGGGGATAACCCCTCCTTCCAGATAACCTTCACAGGCCTTTGTTCCATGCTCGGCTACGATTTTGGGATCTGAGCCGTAGCTTCTCATGTCGATCACCGAAGAACTCTCTTCAGAAAGAAGATCAAGCACAGGAGCAAAAACCATGTTGAACCCTACAATCTCCATGATTCTTCCTGCAATCTTGGAATATCTGTAAGTCACATCCGATGAGTTTTTTCCAAAGACAAGGTTTCCCGGAGACGAGGGAACGTATCTCAGCACCTCAAGCTGACCACCCTCGTGATCGGAACTGATGAGAAAATTCCCTTCCTTCGATAGAAAACTCATGAAATCCATCAGAAGATACTCTTTCGAAAGAATTCCTGGATAGATCAAAATACCAGCTGGTCTGTATTTTCTGATTATTTCCTTGACTTCTTCGTTGAAGTCGTTGAAACCGCAGAAGAACAGCTTTCCAAGATCCACGTTCATCACTCCTTCATTTCAGAATCCTGCTGGCGAATTCGTAGTCTTCCAGAATCCTTTTCCAGAAAGCTTTTGCTGCACCGAAGGCCACCGTCCAGAGCCCTCTTTCGTCGAAGAGAATCTCAACGTCAGAGATGCGTCTCTTCTCAAGGCGATCCTGAACGTTCTTTGCCAGCCTACTATGAAACTCCTGAGAAAACAGCGTTATGTCTCCACCAAAAATCACGGTTTCGGGATCTAAAAGATAGCTAACGAAAGAAGCAACTTCTGAAAGCTTTGAAAGAAGTTTCAAGAGCGAACCAGAAAACAGGTTTTTCAAATCTACTTCATCGATCGTGGCTGGTTCAGACAGAATGGATGGCAGGATGTCAATTTCAAATTCACCCGCAGCACCGTTGGAACCCTGGTACAAATTCCCCTCTAGCCAGAGCCCTGCTCCAACACCCACCGGCTGGTTCAGATAATAAGGAACAGAGAGCAGAAAATAAACCACATTTTTCTTTTGAAAGCCGTATCCTACAACTGCTGCGTTGGCATCGTTCAGAACAAAAATCTCTGTCCCAAATTCCCTGGAGAGAATTTCTCCGAGATCGAGATCTTCAATACCGAGGGCCGAAGAAAAGATCACCTTGTTTTCTTTTATGATTCCAGGCATACCGATGGAAATTCCTACTGTGTTCAAATACTTTTCTTTAAAAGGTTCTATACAATCAACAAGAGCGTTCACGATCTCTTCTCCTCGAAAACTTCTGTGTATCTCACTTTTTTCAACCACATTTCCCTTCGCATCGATCACCACGCCGATCAATCTGTTCTGCTCAACCCCAATCCCCAGAATGAAGAACTTATTTGGGTTTGCCGTATAAAGAGCGGTTTTCCTACCCCCCGACGAACCGGGAGACGCTTCTTCGACCTTCAAAACAAAACCCGATTCCTGCAGAGATCGAAAATTTCTGGATACGGTGGACATGTTCACAGAAAGCTTCTCGCTGATTTCTCTCATCGATATCTTTTCGTTTTCTACGAGAAGTTTGAGAATCTTGTGTTGAGTGGGTGAAATGTTCAAGAGAGGTCCCTCCCATCAATTAGTTGCATGCCGCAAACAACTTCATGAATTATTGTCAACCAATGTGTCACACTTTGTCAAGTTACAGTTTCATTTCGTTAACTGATGGAAGAATCTAAGGAGGAAAAAACGAAAAAGTGGTCCCGGAAGGGACCACCTGCTTTCTTGTTTTTATCTTCCGTTATGCCTTCCTGTAACAGAACCACCAGTCGTAACACTCGAAATCTTTCGATTCCAGCCTTTTTCTTGCTTCCTCAACGCTGCTTGCCGGCGGAACGATCACAGAATCGTTTATGAGTTCGTTGTCTGGCCAGTTGGCAGGAATGGCAACTCCTTTTTCATCGGACGTCTGAAGAGCTCTCACCGCTCTGAGAATCTCATCGATGTTTCTCCCAACCTCCTGCGGGTAATAGATGATGGCCCTTATGATCCCGTTTGAATCGACTATGAAAACAGCTCTCACCGTGTTTGTTCCCTTGTTGGGATGAATCAATCCGAGCCTCTTGGAAACTTCTCCTAAGTCATCTGCTATAACAGGAAATTCGATTTCGACTCCCAGTTTTTCCTTGATCCACTCGATCCACTTGATGTGTGAAAACACCTGGTCGATGCTGAGACCTATGAGTTCCGTGTTGAGTTTTCTGAACTTATCGTACCTCTTCTGAAACGCAACGAACTCGGTAGTACACACCGGAGTAAAATCAGCCGGATGACTGAAAAGAACGAACCACTTTCCGCTGAAGTCGTCCGGAAGAACCTTCTTTCCCTGAGTGGTCTTCACTTCCATCCTTGGAAACTTTTCACCTATGAGAGGAATCCTTCCTTCCATACACAGCGCCTCCTCGTAAATTTTTAAAATTGTTCTAATTTGATATTCGCTCTCAATAATACACGCATTGTGTTTCGTGAATTTTTCTGTTCTGTATCGATTTTGAATCATTAAAAATTGTGCACAGAGAACAAAAAACAGGGAGATTCTCCCCCTGTCCTTACAAACTTTCCTCTATCGATTTCAGAAATTCTTCTGATTTCTTCAATCGTTCCAGCACTTGCTTTTTCGTTTCAAACTTCTCATCGTTCCAGAGGTCCACACCCCAGTCTTCCAGTATCATCTTCCACTCCTCATCCGAAGCCACGCTGTAGGCTTTTTCCAAAGTGTTCAGGTAATTCTTCGCATCGTTCAGGATGAGCCTGTATTGTTCGAGGAATCTTATGTATCTTTCGAAAACAAGAACATCGCTGAGTTCGTACAAATCATTGTAGATCCTGGAGAGCACTTCGTTGATTCTGGAAGATTCAACATTTCTTTGCTTCATATAGCTTTCGAAGTTTTTCATCTTTTCCATGAGGAGTTCCATCCACGGATTCAACTTGTACGTGTATTTCTTCTCTGCTATGAATTTGTTCATCTCCTGAACGTTGATGGACAGCCAGTTCAGATTCTTGAAGCTTTCAAAAAGATCCTTGAAGAGTTCTTCAAATTGATTCGCGTATTCTTTTCCCAGATCACTTCCGATGTATTCCTTCAGTCCCTTCAAAACACTTTCAAATGTCTTTTCTGCCCTACTTTCGTACAGCGATATAGATTCTTTTGCTTTTTTGTAACTCTCATTGTAAATCTTCAGGACGTCTTCGGATGCGAACAAGGCCTCCTGACGATTGTTCGAAGAGGCGTATTCGAAAGGCATCGCGTGCAGAAAATCGAGAACACCATCTGGAACTCCCCAGACACCTGCTTTGTTCATGCTTTCAACTGCCCAGATTTCTCTTTTAGCAAGGTAAAATAGAAACTCTCTGTTCTTTTGAACGGTGAGTGGTTGAGCTTCAGCAGCTTTTGTGGCGAAATATCTGTAGATATCCTGCCCCGCAACTGCTTTCCTTAGATCATAGTGTTTCCAGTCGGGAAATCTGTTCCACGCACCCGGAAGGATCTTCACTGTGAGCTTCGCGTAATTTGTGAAACTATCGAAATATTTTGATGTTAACTCAGCGAAGGCTTTCTGTGTCAAATCGTCCTGGGCTTTCGAGAACAAAATCTTCATGATTTGGTGAAGCCCCACATACCTTGTTGCAAGTCCTCTGTATGTGTTCCTCTCGTTGAAAGACTTCAAAGAAGAAAGGTACAGAGAAACGGAATCAAGAAGGACCTGAGCGGTGATGAGATTGTCCACCCCCAGATCGTTAATCGTTGGAAGACTCGCGTTCTCAAGAAACGTTAGATCAGTCTTTTTCACATCCGGAAAGATCACCTTCTGGTAATCATCGAAGTTTTGTTCAAAAAACGCATTGTAATCCTCTTTTGTCTTCAGTGTCGCTTTTAATTCATTGATTCGGAACTCGCTCGCTGCAAGCGACGAGAGGTAGAAATAAGATCTTCCATACGTTTTGTTCACTTGAACGGATTTCAGGAAGTACTCTTTCGCTTTCCTGTAGAGTTCTATCTTTTGATTTGTTAGTTGATCCCTATAAGATGCTATCTGCTGAAGAGCGTTCTGCAATTTCTGCCTTTCTTTTTGAATGGTCTCGAGCCTTAATCTTTCTATCTCCAGGTTAGAAAGCTTCACCGGAAGGTTCTGACTTTCAACAAACTTTTTAAATTCGTCGGGTTTCAGGTAATTGTAACGCCCACTCAGAGAGCTCAGCTCTTCCATGGCTGTCTTTACCTGCTGTTCGTAGCTGTCCAGTTTGGCCATGTCTTCTTCCACTTTCCTTATAGAAAGATAGGCAGAATTTCCCCATTTGAAATAAACTTCAGAGATGAAATAGTTCCATTTCAAGTAAGCGGAAACGACACCAACCAGAAGAACGATCGTTCCAAACACAGCGGCCTTCTTTCGTTCGATCTCCGCTTTCCTTCCGTCGTAGAAGTATCTACCAACCGCTGTGGAAGCGACAGTCATCACAAGAAAGCCATTTGGAAGGAGATGCGCTGGAAAGCTGAACGCGCTGTGCATCATGAACGTGATGAAAGAACTGGCAAGTGCCAGAAAGAGCAAAAGATCGTCCCGCACCGTGATTCTTCGAATTATTTTGAAGAACAGTATCCCAAGTGACAGAGCGAGAAAGACGATGGAAACAAATCCGACTATTCCTGTTTCTCCAAGGACCTGAAGGTAATCGTTGTGCGTTCTCTTGAAATTGTTCCATCCGTACATAAAAATTGGGTGGTCTTCTATAACATCTCCCATGTAGTTTATCGTGAGAATCTGATACGTTCCGATTCCGGTACCAAGAATCTTGTGTGTCCTCCACTGGTATATCGATGAGAACCAGGACAGAAGCCTTTCATGCCAGGAGCTCACCTCGGCAACGGCCTGAATCCTTCCCGCGGGAGATACCATTCCGTAACCGTTCAGAGGAGAGGGAAGATTGTAGAGAACAACGAGGACGATCGAGGTGATCAGAACGAAAGTCGTGAGAGTTTTACTCATACTTAGAACTTCTCTGTCCGTTTCTTTCGAAACATTCTTCTTTCTGAAGATCATGTAGAACGCAGCGAAAATACAAAGGGAGATGATGTTCGCAACGTACAGCGTTCTCGTCTGAGATACCAGTATTCCCGAAACCATGAGAAGTGCAGAAACTGAGGCTATCACCTTGATCACGGACGCTTCTTTTCTTCTGAAATCGGCTGACGCTATAAGGTAAATAGCGAGCGGAAGGTTCAGAGAGAGAAAGTTCGAGACGAAGTTCACGTTTCCTATTGTCGCTTTTACAGTTGCCCTCGAAAAGGGACTCCCCACACTTCCAAGAAAAACATCGACACCGCCGTAGAAGTTCAAAAGCGCATCGAAAGCTATGAATCCTGCAAGAGTCGCACTGACCGTGAGAAATCTTTTTATTCTTTCTTTTGTGACGAAGAAGTTCGAGATGAAGATCGATGTGAAGAACATGAGAAGAACGTAGATCGCTATGTCAAAAGAATACCTGAAATAGACAGGATTATCGCGATAGACGTTTATCGTAGATAGAAGAGCGGAAATAGCGAAGGCAAAGAAGGCAACATGGGCCGTGTTGAATCTGATTTCCAGTTTCTCTTTCCTGAGAATTTTCATCAGGATCATGAGGAACATAACGCTCAGAAACACCGTGATCAGAGCATACTTTGGAACGCTGAACTCGTACGTGAGTTTCCTGGACGAGAAAAGGGCAACGACAATGTACATGATGTAAAACAGAATCTCCATAAGTTTTCCCTCCCGCTCAATCGTAATGAAGAAGCCCGAGGCTTTTGATAAGAACAAAAGAAAATACACCGGCTAAAACAAGCGTCACCACACTCATCACAATATTTTCCAGAGCTCCAAAGCTGAATCCACAGAAAACAGCGTGCGTTACGATCATGACGAGGAGCGCTCTTTTCACTCCGAATCTTCGAGAGAGCTTGTCGTACATATGGTCTCTGTCTCCACTGAAGATCGATTTTTTGTTCCTGTACCTTCTCAGAACACTTGCCAGAAAATCCAGAAAGAAGATCCAGAGAGGAAAAACCATCGAGAGAAATGTATCGAAAGAGGCAAATCGATTCTGGGAAAGAACGATCGTGGATAGCAAAACAGCCATCAGATAGCTCCCCGCATCGCCCATGAAGATCCTCGCGGGTGGAAAATTGAAAACAAGATAGCCAAGAGAAGCGCCGAGAAAGGAGAGAGAGAGGTTTTCGAAGAACACGCCTCTCACCAGAAAGAAATAGGAAAGTGATGACAGGGCCACAAGACTTCCACAGAGCCCATCCATACCGTCCATCATGTTCACGGAATTTATGAGAACAACAACGAAGAACAACCAAAAAGCGGAAGCCAGTAAATTCTCAAAACCGATGAATCGCCACATGAGCAGAAGCGATATGCCGAATTCTGCGATCAACCTTAAAAAAGGAGAAATAGAGAACAGATCATCCATCAATCCCAGAGCAAGAGCGAACGATGCCGAAAGTAGAACCACCGTGTCGTTCCACAAGAATGGAAGGACCCCTACAAATATTCCCAGTCCACCCAGGTAAGGTGTTTCTCTCCCGTGAGGCTTCAGCACACCGTTTGGCCTGTCCACAATGTTCAGCTTCTTTGCCACTCTTCCGAAGAACCAGACACCGAACAAACTCAAAAGAAAACTCAAAAGAAAAGCCATTCCTTCACCTCGATTTCACGGTAACGAGTCTTTTCCCATCGACGACGAGGTACTCAAAATCGAACTTTTTGAGTTCCTTCATGACCTCTTCTATTCCTCGACCTATATGTTGTGATTCGTGTGCATCCGAACCGATTGTTACGATCCTCCCTCCAAGGTCGTAGTACATCTCCACTATCCAATAGTCCGGGTTGGGTTTTCCGTGCTTGAAAAGACCAGCGGTGTTGATTTCGAGGGCTTTTTCGTTTTTCACGAGGAATATCAAGATCTTTTCTATCAAATCTCTGTTCGCTTTGAAATCTGCCTTCACGTATCTTGCCGGATAGTCCAGATGCGCAAGCGTGTGGAATTTCACCCTTTCCATCACAAAGAGTGTTCGCTCCAGATAGTCCCTCGCAAGCTCATCTGGTGGAAAGTTCTCATCGTACCGATGTATCCCAAGGAGAAGGTAGTCAAAACCTTCGGGAAAAACCGCCTCTCCCACACCATCCCAGCTGATTTCCGCTCCCTTCGAAAGATCATATTTCTCCATGGTGAGAAAGTACTCCTCCACGTTGAAATTGTGAACGAATTCTCCGTTTTCGTACTCGTAGTGATCCGTGATACAGAAATGTTCGATACCGAGCTTCTGCACTTGGGAGATTATGTCGTCTATTTCCGCCTTTCCATCGTAGGAGAACGTGGAGTGAAGATGCATGTCTATCATTGCGATCCCTCCAGGATTTTTCTCAAATATACAAATATCGGGTGCGGTGCCCCTACTTTGCTCTTGTACTCAGGATGGAACTGAACGCCAACAAAGAAAGGATGATCTTCAAGCTCAACGGCCTCTATGAAGTCGGATTTTGCAGACACGACAAGCTTGTACCCTTCTTCTCCCGGTTTTTTGAACAGCTCCGGAAATGCCTCTTCGTTGGCCTCGTATCTGTGCCTGTGCCTTTCAGAAACTTCTTCAACTCCACCGTAAACTTCGTAGAGTTTCGTTTTTGGGAAAATTTTCACCTTCTGAGCTCCAAGCCTCATCGTACCACCGAGCTTCAATATTCTCTTCTGCTCTTCCATGAGATCCACAACAGGATAAGGGGTGTTCGGATCGAACTCAGTGGAATTGGCTTCTTTGTAGCCGAAAACGTTGCGTGCGAACTCTATGACCATGAGCTGCATACCGAGGCATATTCCAAGTATGGGTTTCTTGTTCTCACGTGCGTACTTTATGGCTTTTATCTTGCCTTCCACACCCCTTCTTCCGAATCCACCAGGTATGATGAGAGCGTCGTATTCGTCGAGCATTTTCTTTACTTCTTCATCGTTCATCTCTTCGAGCATTTGACTGTCCACCACGGTGGGTTTTTCTATTCCAGTCAGAAAGATCGACTCTATGATGCTCTTGTACGCGTCGTCCGTTCCCAGATATTTTCCAACGAGTGCTATCCTGTAGGGTTTAAAAGCTTTGGGATAGGACCAGTTGAACGTGGATTTTTTCAATTCAACGTTCAACTTGAAAGCGATCTTTTCGTGTAAACCCATGTCCCTCAATATTTCAGGAACTTCATACACGTTTTTCGTGTCGGGCAGGTTTATCACAAAATCGCGTGGAACACCGGAGAAAAGGGCCACCTTGTTCATACTGGGGACATCGAGAGGAAACTCGCTTCTCACGATGACCATATCCGGTGTGATCCCTATTCTTCTCAAAAGCTGAACAGACTGTTGAGTGGGTTTCGTCTTGAACTCGTTGGTTGTTCGAAGGTAAGGAACGTACGTGACGTGGGCGAAAAGAAAGTTTTCCTTTCCTTCTTCCATCTGGAGTTCTCTCACGGCTTCCAGGAAGACTTCCCCTTCGATGTCTCCGACAGTGCCTCCTATCTCGACCACGAGAAGTTCCGCCTCGAGTGTCCTTATTCTGTCCTTTATCTCCTCGGTGAGATGCGGGACAATCTGGACAGTGTTTCCAAGATATCTTCCTTGTCTTTCCTTTTCTATGACGCGAAGGTACACCTGTCCTGCCGTCATGTTGTTCTGCCTCGTCATATCTCTTCCGAGGAATCTCTCGTAGTGACCGAGGTCCAGATCTGCCTCGTAACCATCTTCGGTGACGAAGACCTCTCCGTGCTGGTTGGGATTCATGGTACCAGCGTCCACGTTGAGATAGGGATCGATTTTCAGTACGTTCACATCGACACCGTGTTCTTTCATCAACCTCGCCAAAGAAGCCGAGAATATTCCCTTTCCAATACCGCTGAGGACTCCTCCCGTCACAATCACGTACTTTTTCATCCTATTCCCTCCTTCTTCTCAATATGTTATCACTTGGAGAGTAAATTTCTCATTTCCTTAACATGAGAGAACACCGGGATTGTAAGCAAATATGGAATTATGGTATAATCATGCCAGATTTTTTTGTCAGGAGGTGGTATTTTGAGGCGAGTGGTTATCACGGGTATGGGAATCGTGAGTCCCTTTGGTGTTGGAAAAGAGAAAAATTTAGAAGGACTTAGAGAAACTAAAGTAACGATAGATCGGATATCTTCTTTTGACGCTTCTAATCTTCCAGTCCAGATCGCAGCAGAGGTGAGGGATTTCAAACCAGAAGAGTACATAAATCCGAAATTAGTCAAAAGAACAGACCGTTTCGTTCATTTCGCATTGGCCAGCACGAAAGAAGCTGTGGAAGACGCCAGTATAAATTTCGAGCCGTACGCCGACAGGACGGCCACCATCATAGGATCGGGCATGGGAGGATTTTTGACGCTCGACAATGAGAACAACAAATTCCTGAGTCAGGGTCCGGGCAGGGTCAGTCCGTTCCTGATTCCGATGATCCTCATCGACATGGCTTCCGGTGTTGTTGCAATGGAATACGGACTGAGAGGACCGAACTTCTCTTCTGTGAGCGCTTGCGCTTCTTCCCTCCACGCAGTGGCTCTCGGCGCTCTCCTCATAAGACACGGATACGCGGATGTGGCTGTCGTCGGTGGAACAGAAGCAACAATTGCTCCGCTTCCTATCACTGGGTTCGCCAACATGAGAGCGCTTTCAAAGAGGAACGACGATCCAAAACGTGCTTCCCGACCATTCGATAAGGACAGAGACGGCTTTGTGATGGGTGAAGGCGGTGCGGTTCTCATACTCGAAGCCGAGGAAGTGGCAAAATCGAGAGGAGCTAAAATTCTCGCGGAGATCAAAGGAGTGGGTATGACGGACGACGCGTACCACTTCAGCGCTCCAGATCCAGAGGGCAGAGGGGCGGCAGAGGCCATGAAACTCGCCCTGAAGGAATCCGGTCTGGCTGTCGAAGATATCGACTATGTGAGCTGTCACGCCACGAGCACACCAGCAGGTGACGAAGCGGAACTCAAAGCGATAAAGAGAGTACTCGGTGAACACGTGCGAAACGTCGCCATAAATTCCTCGAAAGCCCTGATAGGACATCTCCTTGGCGCCGCCGGTGCTTCTGAACTCGTTCTTGCCATCCTTCAAATGCAAAACTCTTTCGTCCATGGCATGCCGAACCTTGACAACCCGATCGATGAAGCGAAAGGGACCGGGCTTGTTGGTAAAGAGCCAGTTCAAATGGAGATCAAAAACTTCATAAAGAACTCCTTCGGTTTCGGTGGGCACAACGTGTCCATCGTGGTGGGGAGGTATGAACCATGAACATAGATTACGTGAAGTCTATTCTTCCACACAGGTATCCATTTCTCCTCGTTGACGGTGTGATAGAAGAGTCGGAGGACAGGATCGTCGCCTTTAAGAACATCAGCATCTCCGATCCCGTCTTCCAGGGGCATTTTCCGGAGTATCCGATATACCCGGGTGTTCTCATCGTAGAGGGCCTCGCACAGACCGCTGGAATCCTTCTTTTGAAGAGTGTGGAAGGAATCCCCCTGTTTCTTGGAATAGACGAAGCGCGTTTCAAGAAAGAGGTACGTCCGGGTGACAGGCTGATCTACGAGGTGAGAAAGCTCAGTGAAAAACTTGGCACGGTTCAGGTGGAAGGAGTTGCAAAGGTCGATGACAAAATCGTGGCGAAAGCCAGGCTTTTGCTGGGGGTGAAAAAGAAATGATCGTGAAAACAAGAGTGACAGAACTTCTGGGAATAGAGCATCCAATCCTCATGGGTGGAATGGCTTGGGCGGGAACTCCCACCCTCGCAGCAGCGGTATCGGAAGCGGGGGGGCTTGGGATCATCGGATCCGGCGCCATGAAACCGGACGACCTGAGAAAAGCGATCTCCGAACTCAGACAGAAGACGAACAAACCCTTCGGTGTGAACATAATCCTTGTGTCTCCGTGGGTAGACGATCTCGTCAAGGCGTGTATAGAGGAGAAAGTACCTGTCGTCACGTTCGGTGCAGGAAATCCAACGAAGTACATAAGGGAACTCAAGGAAAACGGAGCAAAGGTGATACCAGTCGTCGCTTCCGACTCTCTAGCAAAGATGGTGGAAAGAGCAGGAGCGGACGCGGTGATAGCAGAAGGGATGGAGTCAGGTGGACACATAGGTGAAGTCACAACCTTCGTTCTCGTCAACAAAGTCTCCAGGAGTGTAAACATCCCCGTGATCGCAGCTGGAGGCATCGCCGATGGAAGAGGTATGGCAGCTGCCTTTGCACTCGGAGCGGAAGCCATTCAGATGGGAACCAGGTTCGTGGCGAGTGTAGAAAGCGACGTGCACCCGGTTTACAAAGAAAAGATCGTCAAGGCCTCCATAAGGGACACCGTTGTGACAGGAGCCAAACTTGGACACCCCGCACGCGTTCTCAGAACTCCCTTTTCGAGGAAGATCCAGGAGATGGAGTTTGAAAACCCCATGCAGGCTGAAGAAATGCTGGTGGGAAGCCTCAGAAGGGCGGTTGTTGAGGGAGATCTGGAGAGAGGATCCTTCATGGTAGGACAGAGCGCCGGCTTGATCGACGAAATAAAACCGGTGAAGCAGATCATAGAAGATATCCTGAAGGAGTTCAAAGAAACGGTGGAGAAGCTGGGGGGGTACATCAAATGGTGAGACAACTCATAAAGGCAGGGATTTTCACGGCTCTTATCGTGGTAGGGGCGTGGATCTCGATCCCTCTGGGGCCTGTTCCTTTTACCCTTCAGGTGTTTTTCATCTTTCTTTCAGCGTACGTTCTGGGAAAGAAATATGGAACTCTTTCAGTTGCAACGTATGTTCTGCTTGGAGCTATAGGACTTCCTGTTTTTGCAAATTTCAAAGGTGGTGCGCAGGTCCTTGTGGGGCCGACTGGTGGGTATCTCTTTGGATTCATACTCGGAGCGTTTGTGATAGGACTTCTGGCTGAAAGGAAAGAAAGTTTCGCCTGGTATCTCGTTTCCGGGATAGCAGGACTCGGCATCATCTATGCGTTCGGCGTCTTTGTATTGAACTTCTACGTTCACGACATCAGGAAAGCAATTTCCGTGGGATTCGTTCCCTTTATCTGGTTTGATCTGATAAAACTGGTCGTTGCCGCTCTGATAGCGCTGAGACTCAGAAAAATGGGGGTGAAACGGTGAGGGCGTTCGTCTTCCCCGGACAGGGGTCACAATACTCCGGAATGGCTAACGATTTTTCCGTTTACGAGTCCTCGAAAGAAATATTCGAAAGAGCAAAGAAAGTACTTGGCTTTGACATCACGGAGATCATGAACGGTGACGAAGAAACACTGAAACTCACGGAGAACGCCCAGCCTTCCATCTACATAACAAGTTACATCGCTTTTCTCGAGCTGGAGAAGATAGGTATCCTGCCCGATGTTGTGGCAGGACACAGCCTCGGAGAGTACACCGCCCTGGCAGTGGCAGGGGTCTACGATTTCGAGACGGGGCTTTACCTTGTAAGAAAAAGGGGAGAGTACATGTCAAAGGCATTGGAACCAGGGAAGGGCACGATGGCCGCCGTCATAGGACTCAACATTGAAACCATAGAGGAAGTGGTGAACTCTATCGAAGGAGTTTACATAGCGAACTACAATTCCCATGACCAGGTAGTAATCAGTGGGTTGAAGGAATCGGTTGAAAAAGCCTTGGAGATTCTCAAAGAGAAGGGAGCTCGTCGTGTCGTTGAACTCATGGTCTCAAGCCCGTTCCACACACCGTTTCTGGAGTATGCCAGAGAGAAAATGAAGGAAGAAGTGGAGAAGGTAGACTTCAAAAAGCCGAGATGGCCCATCTTTATGAACTCGACGGCAAAACCAACGGAAAACCCTGAAGAGATAAAGAGAAACATAATCGAACAGATCACAGGACCGGTTCTATGGAAACAGTCGGTTGACACTATGAAAGAAATGGGTGTAACCGAGTTCGTTGAAGTTGGTCCAAAGACTGTTTTGAAAAACCTATGTAGAAGAATGGGAGCGGATGCAAAACACTTCACAGAACTTCTCTCGGAATGAACGCACCGTTCATGAGAACGGGTACCGTTTTGAAAAGATCTTCAGTCGTACAGAATTCGACATCTTTTCCGAATCCAAGAGAAATCAGCTTTTTCGCGTGGGAGGAGTGTCTTTTGATCTCCTCCCTTGTGTTTTCCACAGACTCAAAATACCTCTTCGCCCCGTGAGCGCCATCACCAAGATCGCTTCGCTTTAGCTTCTTCACTATCGCGCCAGCGAGCAGAAAATCCTCTAAGGAGAATCTGCCGTTCGTTCCAGCGCACACGAGTACTATGTCTTCTTTGCTTTTCAAATATTCAACGACCGCTGATAAGTTCAGAAAAGAAGCCGCCACTGTCTCTTCACTTCTGATCTTCTCGATAACCTGAGTGCCGTTTGTGGTTGTGAGAACGATGGTTTTTCCAGATATCTTTTCCTTTCTGTACTCCAGAGGAGAATTTCCAAGGTCGAATCCTTCCGGTCTTTGCGCGTTCCTCTCTCCACAGATCAGAACGCCTTCTTTTCTCCTCTCCAGAGCCTCTTCGATGGTTTTCACGGGTATCACACCAGAGGCACCGTTCGAAAGAGCGGTCACTATGGTGCTCGTTGCCCTCAGAACATCTATCACAACCGCCGTTTTACACTCCACAGGTGAGCATGGTACCATCACGACGTCTACCATTCCATCGCCCTCTCCAGCATCTCGTCGAGGTCATCTGTGTTGAACGGATCGTAAACGGGAAGATCCGTTTCGAATTTTCCGTTGAGAGATACCCCACTTATCACTTTTGCGTTGGACAAAGTCTCTATCAGTCTTCTCTCTTCTTCAAAATCCGGTTTTTTTGGAATTTGCGGGAAAGATTCGAAATGGTCTCTGCCCGGATCGTGGACCAGGAAAACCAAGTCAGGATTAGAACCGTACAGAAGACCGAGGGTGACCTGACCATAAGCAGGATGTCTCAGGGCTCCTTGCCCCTCCACGAAGACGATTTCCTTTCCCATTTTTTCGAGTTTCAGGATAGCTTTTTCCACCACACCGGGAACGAAATCTGCAGGAACAGCGTCGATCACGTACCCCGCATCCGCTCCTATGAGGATCCCTGTCTGTCCTGTTGCAAGAAAACCCGCTTTGATCCCTTTCTCCAGGGCTCTTTCCCAGAGTTGAACAGCGGTGGTCCTTTTACCTACCACGCAGTCGGTTCCGAAGACACCAACGACTTTTATCTTCTTTTGGTATATACCTCCCCTGAGAACGTCGAGCTCGAGAGGTGGGATCCGAACATCTATTATTCTCGCACCGTTTTCATAAGCAATCTTCAAAAATTCTGTTTGCTGTGAGATTTTGAAATGAAGACCAGAAATGACGTCCATACCAAGCGAGAGTGCCTCTTTTACGAGAGACGCTATTTGCTCTTCCAGATATCCTCCAGGGTTCGACACTCCAATTATCAGGACCTCGGCTCCCATTGCTTTCGCCTTTTCAACAGAGGAGACCACGAGCACGTCGTATCGAACGGGCTTCACAAAGTCACTCACCATCTTCCCTTCGTGTTCAGCAACTATACAAACGGGTTTGAAGAGTCTGCTGTGCCTTAAAAGTCCGTAGGTGGTTTTGGCATGAGGTGTTCCCAGCTGTCCCCACGCTACGATCGCCGCTGGTGTGCCGGGTTGGTATAATTTCCAGAGATCCATTCTCTTTCCCTCCGTTTTTTTAAAAGATTCTATCACGGGAGGTTTCTACTTTGAAGATAGCTGTTGTGGGTGGTACCTTCTGGGACATCTTCGTCTTTGGTGAAAAGCCCCACTCTTCGATAATAAAGGAATCACCGGGAGGATCCGGGCTCAACGTGGCTTATGGCTTATTCCTTTTGGGTCACACCGTGGATTTCTACTCGAACATTGGAGATGACTGGAGAGGAAAACAAACAACAGAAATCCTGGAAAGGGCAAGTTTCGACATCTCACACATGTTCACCATCCAAGGTGGAAAAACGGGGATTTTCATCGCCCAAGACGACAGACCCATCGCCGTCGACCCGGGTGTGAACAGAAGAGAAATGAAACTGTCCTCTTTGAGCGAATACGACCTTGTTTTTGTGACTGGTGAGGTTTCGGAAAAAGCGATAAGAAAGATCTGTGAAAACGCCAGAAACGTGATCCTGGATGTAGGACCAGGTGCAAGATTCGACACTACCAATCTGAACGCACTCGTGATAGGAAACGAACACGAGTGTTCTTTCAGAAGGTGCGACGTTGTGAAGATGGATTCGAAAGGTGCAAGATGGGGAGAAGTGTACGTTCCAGGAAACGGCATTCTATATCCTTACTCGATCGGACTGGGTGATCTGTTCGACATCGTCTTCGTGCACAATCTTCTCCTTGGAAAGTCAAAGAAAGAGATTCTCGAAGAAGCCGTGAAGTGCTCTCAGACCCTCGGCCAAAAAGAAAACGTGACACCCTTTGAGAGAATTTCACTCCTCGAGTCGCTCAGTGCGAAAGACGATACGCTTAAAAGCCCAGGTGAATCCAAAGACGCTTCCCACCACGGTGACTAACAGGATCGAGAAGAACATCAGGTGAGAGCCCGTTGAAAGAGCGTACCCGAGCACACCGACAGCACCTATGGCCACAAGCTGTAGAAGGAGTGTTTCAGGACCAGAAAAGACCTTCGCCGGATTCGCGAGGCTTCCTGTTTTTTCCCATTTGGAAAGAAGGAGCCCAAGAGCCGAGACGAAAAGAAGCAGACTCAAACTCGCCGGTATGAAGAAAATGTAGAACAATTGCTTTTGATAAATCGCCAGAAAGATCACAAAAGCAGAAACGACAGCCGAGTTCAGCAGAGATGAGACAAGTATCTTCGAAATCATCACATCACTCATTTTGACGGGTAAAACCTTCGGGAGCGGCCACACTTCCATTTCTTTTTTCCACAGCATAGCGCTCATTGTAGCGTTGTAGAGCACTGCGATACCGATCGCAAAAATCAATCCAAAATCGGGACTTCCAACGAACGTCATGAGAACACCAAAACCAATTGGGTACAAAAGAAGGTAAAGCGATCTTTCTTCGCGAAAGAGCGTGATGAGATCTTTCTTGAAAAATCCCTTACCTGGAAACCTCGTGGGTTTTTCAGCAGACGTTCTTTCTTTGCGCAGAACAGGTTCGAACATGACGGTTTTGGAGATCATCCGAAAGACGAGGAAAGTTCCAAAACATATCAGAATTTCATAAAGAAGAAAGATCGGATTTTCTCTTGAAAAAACAGCGTACGCAAAAACGTTCCATTTCGAGAGGAACCATTTTCCAAATGATACGGAGAAACCAGGGAGATTGACGAGGATCAGGAACAGAAACACAGCGAGAAGTTGAATCAATGAGTAAAGCTTCCGCGACAGCGATGTTCTCAAGAGCCTTCCAAACAGAACTGAAAAAATGGCTCCCCCGAGGAGCAGAAAAACGGTGTGAAACACTCCAGTGACGAAGGGTACCCAGTTGTTCATCAAAAGCGAGTACATGAAGAGATTAAGAACCATCATTATGAGAATGAAAGACTGATAGAAGAGGGATATCAACAGCTGATAGATCACTATCGTGCTCCTCTCAATGGGAAGGGTGAGCAGAAACTCGATCTCTCCTTCCAGAACGAACGAATTGGAAAGATAAAAAGACACACCGAGAAGAAACATCACAGAAAACATGGTGGTCGAAAAGGAAAGCGAAGCAGAGAAGGCTTCTTTCCCGAATTCTTCGAGTATCGCTTTGAAATTGTTCCCCATGAGCGAGTAAAACAGAAAACCTGTTATCAAAACAGAGATAAGAACAGAGTAGAGTCCTTTCCTCCCACGAGCCGGAGCGTATCTGAGCAAAACGGAAAGCTTCCTCATTTTCACAGCTCCCTTATGATCTCTTCTATCTCTTCTCCCTCTGCGGTGAGCTGAAGGAACAGATCCTCCAGACTGGCCTCTTTCTGACCGGCGAGCTTTCTGAGCTCTTCCATGGTACCCTCCGCTATCAGTCTGCCTTTGTTTATAATGCCTATTCTGTCGCACATCTTTTCTGCGATCTCCAATATGTGGGTGGTGAGAAATATCGTGGCTTCCTCGTCAGCGTACTTTCTCAAAAGGAGTTTCAATATCTTGGCACTCTTCGCGTCGAGCCCCACCGTGGGTTCATCGAGAAATATCACCTTCGGCTTTCTCATGAAAACACTGACCAGCATGAGTTTCTGTTTCATACCGTGGGACATCTCGCCTACTCTCTTTCCAAGGTAATCCACTTTGAAGGCTTCGCAGAGTTCCGCTATCCTTTTATCGATCTCTTCTTCTTTCAGATCGTAAATCTCGATGATGAAATCCAAAAACTCTTTTCCCGTCAGATGTGAATAGATCTTTGGCTCGTCCGGTATCACGCCGATACTCTTCTTTATCTCGATCTCGTGGGTGCTCATTTTCATGCCGAGAATTTCCACTTCTCCTTCCGTTGGTTTCAAAACACCGGTGAGCATCTTTATCGTGGTGGTTTTCCCCGCACCGTTCGGCCCCAAAAAACCGTATATCTCCCCCGGCCTCACCGAAAGATCGATGTGATCGACCGCGGTGAAATCTCCGAACTTCCTGGTTAGTCCTCTTGCGACTATCAATGAAATCAGCTCCCTTCTTTCACTGTCCACTGGCCGCTGATCAGTTTCACACCAAGATACACGAAGGGGGTGTCGATCAGTGCCATGATCAGTTTCACCACGTACTGGGAAAAGATCATCTGAACAAGAACGTTCCCCGGGATCGTTCCAACGAACGCCAATGTGATGAAGGTGAGCGTGTCTATGAACTGAGAGACCATCGTGGACAGGTTGTTTCTGAGCCACAGGTGTGATCCTTTGGTAAGCTTTTTCCAGAAGTGGAATGCCCAGACGTCGTGAGTCTGTGAAAGAATGTAAGCCAGAATGCTCGCGATCACGATCCTCGGAGTTGATCCAAAAACCTTCACGAAGGCATCATTGTTCGCAAATATGGGAGCGGGAGGATAGAAGACGGCTATTTGGGAATAGATCACCAGAATCAGAGACGTGAAGAAACCCGTCCAGACCACCTTCTGGGCTGTTCTTTTCCCGTAGACTTCCGATACGATATCCGTTACAGCAAACGTGATAGGGTAACACAAAACCGCCACCGGGACAAGGAAAGGCCCTAAGTTCACCAGCTTCCCCGCGATCACGTTGGATATGATCAAAGCAGAGACGAATATTCCCGTCAGGAGAATGAGTTTTTCATTCGACTTTTCCACTCTCTTTCCCCTCCAGTGAACCTATCTGAGTGGTTGTCTTTATGCCACCCCTTATGTTGTAGATCACTGTAACTCTGATTCGGTCGGTTTTGAGAAGATTCTTCAAATCTTCGTAGATTCTCTTCGTCGCTTCTTCCTGGTATATACCAACGTTTCTGAAGCTGACGAAGTAGTACTTCAACGATTTGAGTTCGACGATTTTCCCGCCGTCCGGGTAGTACTCTATGATCACTCTTCCGATGTCTGGAAGACCGGAGAAGGGACAGACTGCGGAGAACTCGTCGGTCTCTATCTTTATGTACTCGTCTTTCCCATCGAAATCGATCGCCTCGAGAAAATCCGTCCTTATCGCGTCGTGTCCTTTGAAGTCGAAGATCCTTCCCTCTGCCTTCGGCATAGGATCACTCCTCCACCATGAGTTTTATTTTCTCAAGAACCTCTTCGGGATTTCTTCCGAACACCCTTATCATCGCTTCTTTTCCCCACCAACCTTCATCATATATCACATCTGGAGGTGATTTCAACTCCGCTATCGCCTGCTCGATCATCCACACCATAGACTGCCCCTCTTTCTCCTGAATCTCCTTCGGTTCTTTTGACCGGTCGTAGTGGAAAACCTTCAATCCCCGCTTCTTCGCTCTCTCAACGTACTCTTTCTCATATCGAACGTTCACCACGCACCTCATGTGAGGATGATACCTCATCATCGTGACAACCATACGTGTCGTGTGGGATCTATCCTTGAAAGAAGCACAGGACACCACCACCGCTTTTCCTTCTTTGAGTCTTATCCTTCCGGGAAACTTTCCCACCTCGAATTCGTTCTTCGCCCACGGGAGAGCATAGGAAACGTTCTGTCCCACCTCCGGCACCGTGAGATGGCCGATCTCGAGGAACTCCGGAAGAATCTCGTCGAGTGTGCTCAGGGTGTCGTACCTGTACCAGTCCCGAAGGAGTTTTTCCGTCTCCACCACACCCGAGGATCTTTCAAGAATTTTTTTCAAAAGCTCCATGGCGGATCTGATGGCCTCTTCCACCGGGTAGTTCATCGCTAAAAACCCTGAAACGGCACTGGAAAAGGCACAACCTGTTCCATGGAACTCTCCAGGAACCCTGGGAACTTCAAAAACGAAATCCTTGTACCTCACCTTCACCGTGTCACCTTTTTCGTGCCCGCCGGTGACGATGAAGTTATTGTATTCACCGAGTTTTTTCGCCTCTTCACTGTTCAGGATCACATAATCAGCGTATCCCACGAATTTCTTCACTTCCTCCGGATCCTGAAACCTGAAACCTGAAGACGATTCGAGAACCACGTTCCAGACGATCGTTGAATCCGGGAACATTTCCCTCAGTTTTTTCACCGTCTCCGGTGCAGAGAGTCCTACCTTTATCACCTGCGGGGGTGTCAGGACTTCTATCTCTCTTCTCATTTCTTCCCAGTCTCTGAAGTTCACTGAAAACACCCTGTTTTCATTCTGCACGGTCAGAGCAGAGATCACCGCGTGAGTTTTCACACCGAGAGCCGAGAGGATCTTCACATCCTGAATTATCCCCGCACCTCCAGAAGGATCAAAGCCCGCAACTACAAGAACCATCAGAGATCCCTCCAGCATTCGAAGAGTTTTTCCAGACCTTCTTCGCATTCCGGTGTTGGTTCCAGAACGAAATCCACGTCGAAACCCTTTATGAACTCCAGCACTTCAAAAAATTCTTTCGACTCACCCCAGGGAGCGTGGTGACACCTTCTGTAGGTTTCGAGATCCGCGTAGTAAATGTGGAATTCTTCTACAAAATCAGTGAGTCTTTCTATGAATTCGACGGGAGAAAAGCCGTAGATTTCGGCATCCAGAAGGAGGTGGCCGATGTCAACACACATCTTACATCCCGTGTTTTCAAGAAAGACTCTGTAGTCTTCAGCGGAGTGAAAATGATCGTTTCCATAAACGTTCTCCACTCGAACGTTGATGACGCCTGCGAGTTCAGAAAACTCTCTCTCTACTTCTCTGTAGATGGAAAGCCAGTTTTCTTTCTGAAGGGTGTTCGGGAAGTGAGCTATCATGTATTCTGCACCAATCTTCCTGGCAAACTCAGCACATTTTCTGTTCACAGAAAAGGTGTCTTCTCTTTTTTCCTCGTTCAGAGAGGTCGGATTCGGGTGGTGGTATCTGTACCTGTAGATGAAGGGAGCGTGAATTCCAAAATTTTTGTCGCGAAAAAAGTGGAGGACCCTCTCGAGGTCTTCCACTTTGAAAAAGCCCAGTTCGTAAAGTTCCGCTTCTGGGAGTGTTTCAAGCAGATCGGGATCACTTCTTATGATGCTCGTGGATACACCCTTTCTCAAGAGAACTCCTCCGCTATCTTTATCGCGCAGAACGGTCCACACATGGAACAACCCTTGTCGGGATACGGTCTTTCTTCGTACTTCCTTTTCGCGATGTCCTTTCCCAGCGAAAGGCTGAACATCGTCTCCCAGTCAAAATTCTTTCTTGCGAGGGCCATCTTTTTCTCGAGTTCCCAGGCTTTTTTGTTTCCGCGCGCCACATCCGCAACCACAGCCGCTATCTTAGAGGCTATCACACCTTCTCTCACATCTTCAACATCCGGAAGTGAGATGTGTTCTGAAGGGGTCACGTAACAAAGAAAGTCAGCTCCGTAGTAACCCGCCAGCGCACCACCTATCGCGCAGGCTATGTGATCATATCCCGTGGCTCTATCTGTTGGAAGCGGGCCGAGAAGAAAGATGGGGGCTCCCTTTCCGATCTTTTTCATGAGCCTCACGTTCATCTCCACCTCATTCAGCGGAACGTGCCCCGGCCCTTCCAGCATCACTTGAACTCCCTTTTCTCTCGCTCTCTCAACGAGTTCCCCCATCACGAATAGCTCCTCGAACTGCTGGGCATCACTCGCGTCCACCACAGCTCCGGGTCTCATGCCATCACCAAGACTCAGAGTGATGTCGTAATCTTTTGCGATGTCTAAGAGTTCATCGAAGTGTTCATAGAACGGATTTTCCCTGTTGTTTTTTATCATCCATCCTGCAATGATCGCTCCTCCTCTGCTCACGATCTTCAAAACCCGTTTTGAACTTTTTATTCTTTCAAGCACCTTTCTTGTCACACCAACGTGGATCGTCATGAAGTCTATCCCGTCCTCCGCATGCGCTATGACCATATCGAAAAAGTCCTTCTCTGAAAAATCCACCACGTTCTTCTTCATCTGATAGCTCTTCACGGCGGAATCGTATATGGGCACCGAACCAACTGGAACGGGAGACATTTCCACGATGGCCCTTCTGATCTCCCTCAGGTCCCCCCACGTGGAGAGGACCATGAGGGAGTCAGCACCGTATTCTATCGCTACTCTTGCCTTCTCTTTTTCCTCTTCGAGTGAAGAAAATCCTTGGGAGGTTCCTATGTTCGCGTTCACCTTTACACTGAAACCTTCTCCAACGATCATTGGCCTTTCTATCCTGTGAAGTCTGTTCTTTGGAAGAACCGCTCTGCCTTCCGCAAGCTTTTGTCTGACGATCTCGACATCCACACCTTCGTACTCCGCTACCTTCTTCATCTCATCGGAAACAACACCCTTTCTGGCCATTTCCATTTGGGTCATGATCTCACCTCAGCCTTTCGCTCACAATTTTCGCCACTTTCTGACCGGACAGAATCATTCCGCCGAAGATGGGGCCCATCCTTGGTCCACCGTAAACAGCGCAAACTGCCATCCCTGAAACGAGAAGCCCCGGGAAGATCTCACCGGTGTTATCCACCACGAATTTTTCCGCTTCATCGGCATCCATAGGAAACTCTGTTTTCATCTCTACGAGACCTCTCTTTGCAAGAAGCGAAACCACGTTCGCGGGATGGCCGGTACCATCCACAACGAAAGAAGCTTTTATCGTGATGGGATCAACATGAAGCCCCAGCCTCACTGTTGGACCCCAGTTCACCACCACACCACAGACCTTACCGTTTTGAACCGCCACATCTTCAACCGAAACGTTGTTGAAGACAATGGCACCTGCCTTCGTTGCTCTGTAGAGAAGTCCCGAAGCAAAATGCACGGAATCCACCACTACGTGGTCTTCTTTCACTTCGTATTCGATTTCTACTTCCTTCAGAAAATTCTCGAGTTCTCTCTCCAGCACGATCTCGTTGAACATCATTCCTCCACCCCAGATACCGCCTCCCGGGGTGTTTCTTTCTTCGAACACAGCCACTTTAAAACCGTTCTTTGCTAGCTCGTACGCTGCCGTGAGACCACTCGGTCCTGCTCCTACGATCGCAACATCCAGTTCCAGGCTGTTTCTGAGTTTCTCAAAGTACCTTTCAACGATGAGTTTGGAGATCAACACATCTCTCATAAACACACCTCCTTATGTAAAAATAAAAACCTCCGCCGAGCGGAGGTTTTTTATTCCCACCTTCCCCGATCCCTCCGCCGGCATTACCCGGATCAGGTTCTAGGGGTCGAGGACTTCCGTCCTCCTCTCAGCCCCGGAATAGGAGCTCCCCCTGGGGAAGGTTTTCGATATTCATTTCTCTCGACATCTATTTTAAAGGATTTTTTGTGTGATATAATTTAAATGGAGGTTTCATTTTTGAAAGTGTTCAATGGAGGTGAGAGAAAATGGCGGATCAGTACCACGAACCAGTTTCTGAACTCACTGGGAAGGACAGGGATTTCGTGAGAGCTCTGAACAGTCTGAAAGAAGAGATAGAGGCGGTTGCCTGGTACCATCAGAGGGTTGTTACCACAGAGGATGAAACCGTGAGAAAAATACTCGAACACAATAGGAACGAAGAGATGGAGCACGCAGCGATGCTCCTCGAGTGGCTGAGAAGGAACATGCCCGGCTGGGATGAAGCACTCAGAACCTACTTGTTCACGGACAAACCGATCACAGAAATCGAAGAAGAGGAAACATCCGGTAGATCAGAAAATACGGGTGGAGACCTCGGCATAAGGAAACTCTGAAAGGGGTGGTGAACATGGAATTTCTGAAAAGATCCTTTGCTCCACTGACAGAAAAACAGTGGCAGGAGATAGATAGAAGAGCGAGGGAAATCCTCAAAACGCAGCTTTACGGAAGAAGATTCGTCGATGTGGAAGGACCGTACGGCTGGGAGTACGCTGCACATCCGTTGGGAGAAGTTGAAGTGCTTTCAGACGAGAACGAAGCGGTGAAGTGGGGATTGAGGAAGTCTCTGCCGCTCATCGAATTAAGGGCAACGTTCACCCTCGGTCTGTGGGAACTCGACAATCTCGAGAGAGGAAAACCGAACGTGGATCTTTCCAGCCTGGAAGAAGCGGCGAGAAAAGTGGCGGAATTTGAAGACGAAGTGATATTCGAAGGATGTGAAAAATCCGGTGTTAAAGGCCTTCTTTCCTTCGAAGAGAGGAAAATCAAGTGTGGAAACACACCGAAAGACCTCCTCGAAGCCATAGTGAGAGCTCTTTCGATCTTCTCAAAAGATGGTATAGATGGTCCTTACACACTCGTCGTAAACACCGACAGGTGGATCAACTTCCTGAAAGAAGAGGCAGGGCATTACCCCCTCGAGAAGAGAGTGGAAGAATGTCTCAGGGGTGGTAAGATCATAACCACACCGAGGATCGAGGATGCCCTCATTGTTTCAGAGCGTGGAGGAGATTTCAAGCTGATCCTCGGACAGGATCTTTCGATAGGGTACGAAGACAGAGAAAAAGACGCGGTGAGACTTTTCATAACGGAGACGTTCACCTTCCAGGTTGTCAACCCGGAGGCTTTGATTCTTCTAACGTTCTGATCTGGTCCGCTCTTCGGAGCGGACCTTTCGATTAAAGAACGTCCAGTTTTCCCTTCGCCCACGTTCCCACTACTTTCCCCGCAATCGCGACTATTCCTGAGATTCCCTGATGTTCTCTGATTTCTCTCAAGAATTTTGGAATGTCATAGGAGTTCCTCACAGAATTTTCGAACAAAGCTATCGCCCTGTTACATATCGATTCCTCTTTTCCAAGAACGAGAATTCCTTTCTCACCAGCGAATACTCCGGCGACGCACACAGACGGTGTGAGTTCAGGAAAGATCTTAACACTCATGCCTTCAAAGAAATGAATCACGATCGGCTGTGAGATCTTCAGGAAGAACCTCCCATCTCTTTCCAGAACGAAATCACTCTCTTTTAGAATATCCACAAGGATCGCCCCGTTCTTTTCGAGGGAATATCCGTTCAATGAAAGTTTTTCCGGAAGAATAGCAGATCTATCCACTAAAAGTGTGTATCCGTTCTTCAATTCCACTCTTTTGAACCTACCCAACGCAAGAACAGGAGCTCCTGTAGCAATCCTCATCTCCTCACCTCCCCATAAAAGAAAAGGGGCCGACCATTCGGCCGGCCCCTCGATTTTGGTCTCACCGCTCACACGAAAACCCTCGGTCCTTCGAGGGGCCGGCTTTTGATCGTAGTGCACATTATCATATCGCTGAGAATTCCCTGCTCAAAGAGTACAAAACTACCCATAGTCTCACCTCACAGAGATACGATACCACCGCACTGTTAAAATCATGTTGCCTCTTTCATTAAATTCATGATATCCCTTTCACTCGCCTCAAAAACACCTATCGCCCAGTCGGAAACACCACCTATCCATATCACTCTTCTTTCATAGACTACAAGCCCACACCCGAATATCACCCTTATTCTGTCTCCGTACTCCTCAATCACACCTTTTGGTGAGAGAACGTAATTCGTGGTGCCGAGGAGTCTTCCCCTGCCATCCACGAGTGCCAGGCCGTTTTTGTAGGTGAGATCTTTGAGAACAGCGTGCCATCCCACCAGATACCCTTCCTTCACTTTAACCGCGTTCGTTGACCATCCAACTTTAGTTTCCCACTCTTCCGGGAAAAAGACGGGATCGAGCGAATACAGATCTATGTAACTTCCTTCGAGCCTTCCTCTCCAGCAGACCTTGGCATCACCAACCGTCAATCTCGTCAGGATAACGTTCGACTCCACAAAAGAACTGTCTTTCATGGAAACCGGCACATACTCACCCAGCGTACTCTTTATCGATATGTATCTCTTCTCAATCAGGTTCAGATCCTCGTCGAGAACAGCGTACGCAAGAAAATCGGTGTGGGGTTTTCCTTCCTGTGACCAGTCTTTGTATCCTTTTGCTGTGTAGAGAAGCTCGAAACGGGAATTTTTGAAAAACACCCTCGGATCTTCGCACCCCAGAAACTCCTGAATATCCCTCGGCCAGAATACGACTTCCATTTCCAGTGGTTTTTTAACTTCTCCACTCAACAGATCGTCGATGTTCACTGTGAAGTGACCAATAGACGAAACGTACTTGTAGTAATCGAAAATCAAACGAGGGAAAACGTGAAGCGTTTTACCGACGAGAACCGCTCCAGGATTGAACACAGCCACTGGATTTCTGGGATAGTTTGTGATGACAAAATCTTTGGGGAAAAAGTAAATCACCCGATTGAACACATCGATCGTCTCATCTTTTCTCAGGGATTTTCTTCGTGCCAGCGCTTTTCCGAGGATCTCTTCCACCATCTCCTATTTCCCCTTTGAAACCTGAAGGGGAGATCCCCTTCAGGCCAGCTGGTCCATCATCTTTCCGTAGAGTTCTCCTGCGATTCTCACGAGCTTCACGTTCAAACCCGTTTGCTGATAGAGGGAGAAAAAGAGTATCTGTTCCATCTGCTCCTTTGTCATGACAGGAGAACCACCAGCTGTTGAGACAGGGGTGGTGCGCTGCTGGGCATAACTTTGATAAAAGGGGTTGTAGCCGATTCCTTCCACTCTCATGGTATCACCCCTATTTCCTTATCGGAAAAATCATCGAGATGTTTACTTTGAAAGACGTTCGAGCGTTTCTTCTATTTCTTCGTAGGGTGGTTCCTTTCCTGGATCTTCGGAAACCCAGGAGTAAACTATTGTTCCACTTCCATCTACCACGTAAACAGCCCTCTTCGCAACGGTGTAGCCGGGAATGTTCAAAAAGTTCTCGTGGACACCACCGTACTGTGAAGCCACTTTCCCACCAAAGTCGGAGAGCAGTTCGAACGTGATGTGGTTTTTCTCAGCGAAGGCCTTGTTCGCGAACGGACTGTCCACGCTGATTCCAAGAACCACCGCGTTGAGTCTGTTAAACTTGGAGAGAGAATCTCTGAACGTGCAGAGTTCTTTCTCACAAACGCTCGTGAACGCTCCTGGATAGAAAGCAAGCACGACGTTCTTTCCAGAAAAATCGGAGAGTTTCACCATTTTCAGATTGGTGTTTACCAGCTCAAAATTGATCGCCTTATCACCTGACTTCAACATGAAAACCACCTCCAGTTAGGTTGAACTCACCCAATAGAATTCTACCACGAAAGGGGATCATCTATGAAATACGAAAAAATAGCCTTCTTCAGGTTTTTCGGTAGATTGAACGATTTTTTCAGAGATGGTGAAAGAATAAAAGTTCATCGCTTTACGGGTTTTCAGACGGTGAAGGACAGAATAGAAGCCCTTGGAGTTCCGCATGTGGAAGTGAGCCTCATCACGCTGAACGGAAAACCGGTCGGCTTCGATCATATGGTGGAAGATGGGGAACTCTTCTTTGTATATCCGGAGTTCCAGAACATAGAAATCCCTGAAGACTGGCTCGTCACCCCCAGATACAGAGGTGAACCCCGCTTCGTGCTCGATATACACCTCGGAAAACTGGCACGACTTCTCAGAATGCTGGGTTTTGAATCGATTTTTGGTGAAGAAAGTGACGAAAAACTCTGCGAGATGGCGGTGAAGAAGAAAGCCATTCTTCTGTCCAGAGACACGGGTCTTCTGAAAAGAAAAGAGATCGTTTTCGGTTACTACGTGAGAAACACGGATCCGAAGAGACAACTGGTGGAGGTGGTGGAAAGGTACGATCTGAAGAAGTGGATGAAACCCTTCACCCGATGCATCGAATGTGGTGTGGAACTCGAAGAAGTGCAAAAAGAGGCTGTGAAAAACAGAGTCCCTCCGAAAGTCTATGAACTCTTCAACGAGTTCGCTCGCTGTCCGGTGTGTGGAAGAATCTATTGGAAAGGGTCACACTACGATCACATGGTGGAGTTCATGAAATCAAACATAAATATGGTATAATTTCAACATACAATTTTTCTGTAAGGGGTGATTAACATGAAAAGACTTCTCTTACTTTTTCTGGTGACTGTTTCCCTGCTTCTCATGATGGGAACCAGCTGTGAATCGAGGGTTCAGGTGCCGGTACCTCTTCCCAAAGTAGACGTTGAAATGCCGAAAGTGGACCTCGGTTTCAAAGTAGTGGAACCAACGGGAACGGAGGACTTCTTTGAAGATTTTGAAGCCTACGGTCAAGGTCAGGTTGCCCCGTTTGGCCCCTGGAAAGTGCTTGGAAAGGCTCCGCATGCTGAGGAAGGAGTCCAGGCAGATAAAACCATAGGCAAGGTTCTCAAAGTGATCATAGACCGTGGAGTTTTCACTCCGGGAGAGTGGACAAACTTTATCCTCGAGTGTAATCTGAAGAGAGAAGGATCTGCAGCGGGAAGAGTGTACTTCAGACTGTCCGAAGATGGAAAGAAAGGCTTCTACGTGGCTTTCTCAGAGTACGGTATATCTCTTCATAAGTTCGCAGGAAGTATAGACATGAAGATAGCGGAAAACAGTAGTTTCAAACTGAGTGACGACTGGTTGTATTTGAAGGTTCTTGCGGAAGGAGAAAAGATAGAAGTCTTTTTGAATGGAAAGAGAGCGATCAGCATCACCGATTCTGATGTCTTCTCAGGAGGAATAGGTCTCGCTACCACCTTCCAGACAGTATTCTTTGACAACGTGAGAGTAGAAACGATCGAATAAAGAAGAAGGGGCTTCCGCCCCTTCATTTCTGTTCCTGATCTGCCTGCTCTTCCACGAAAGTCGGCTTTCTCTTCACCTTTCTTATCACGTAGAACTCCAACTCATCTCCTTCCTGTATATCGTCGAATCCCGCGAACTTTATTCCACACTCCTGCGGTGCTTCAACTACGTTGACATCCTCTTTGTAGTGTTTCAAACTCTCTATTTTTCCTTCGAAAACGAGCTGACCATTTCTGTAGATCCTCACAAAACCGTTCCTGTCGGCTTTACCGTCGAGCATTTGAACTCCCGCCACTTTTCCTACTTTGGATATCTTGAAGATCTTTCTTATCTCGCCATGACCGATGACCTCTTCTACTTCTTCTGGCTCCAGCATACCCTCGAGTGCGAGCTTCAAATCCTCAACGAGTTTGTATATGATGGAGTAAGTTCTGACATCGACTCCTTCCTGCTCCGCAAGTCTTCGCGCCTGGTTGTTCACCTTCACCCTGAAACCGAGGATGACTCCATCCACGGCAGCGGCGAGCATCACGTCGCTTGTGCTGATTTCACCCACCCCAGCGTGAACTATGTTCAATTCAATCTCTTTAGACTGGAGCTTGTTTATCGCATTTTTCAAAGCGGCCACAGAACCGTACGTATCCGCTTTCAGAATGAGATTGAGCACCTTCTTTTCCTTCTCCTGCATCATCTTCATGAGATCCTCGAGGTTTATGTGCTTCCTCGATTGTTTCTGGGCTTCGAGCTTTTGGAATCTCTTTTCCACGATCTCTTTGGCCTTTTCTGCGCTTTCAACCACGTAGACGTTGGAGTGTACGTCGGGAACATCTTCGAAGCCGAGAATCATAACGGGCTGAGATGGGTAGGCTTCTTTGATTGGTCTCATGTTGTCGTCGAAGAGATTTCTGACCTTTCCGTACGTGTTCGAGGCAACAACCGCGTCTCCAACCTTGAGAACACCATCTTTCACGATCACACTCGCAATGGGTCCCATTTTCTTGTCCAATTTAGACTCTATGATCACAGCCCTCGCAGGACCTTCGGGGTAGCACTTTATCTCGTTCATCTCCGCGACGAGAAGAATCATCTCCAGCAGTTCATCGACTCCCTGACCGGTTCTTGCCGATATAGGTACCACTATCGTGTCTCCACCCCATTCTTCAGGAATGAGCCCCAGCTTTTCTACGAGCTCTTGCTTAGTCTTTTCTACGTTGGCATTTGGCTTGTCGATCTTGTTTATCGCCACGATGATCGGCACGTTGGCAGCCTTAGCGTGGTTGTAGGCCTCTATCGTTTGTGGCATCACTCCATCATCTGCTGCCACGACGAGAACCACTATATCCGTCGCCTGAGCTCCCCTTGCACGCATCTCAGTGAAGAGTTCGTGCCCGGGTGTGTCTATGAAAGTGATCTTTTTTCCGTTGACTTCCACCTGATATGCTCCTATGGACTGCGTTATTCCTCCTTCTTCCCTCTCGGCGACTCTCGTGGATCTGATCCTGTCGAGTAGTGTAGTTTTTCCGTGATCGACGTGTCCCATGACCGTTACGACGGGAGGCCTCGGAACGAGTTTGTCCTTCTCCTTTTCGTAAAGCTCCTGGTATCTCTTTTCTAGAAGCTCAAACTCGTCAATTTCTTCCGCTGGAATTTGCTGTTCTTCCTCTATCTCTATCTCGATCTTGTACTCTTTGAGGATCTGCTCTACTTCCTCAAGCTTTAGGATCTGGCCGGGTCTCAACGCGATTCCTCTCTTGATGAACATGTCTTGGATGATCTTGTTTTGTGGAACACCTATTTTCTCGGCTATGATGTCGAGTTTGAGTTCGTCTGGTTTCAGAGTGATCTTTTTCCGCTTTTTCTTTTCGACGATCTCTTTTTCTATCTCCTCTTCTCCCTTTTCTTTCTTCGGCTTGGAAGGCTGCTTGACCTTCCGGTTATCTTCTTCCAGAAGATCTATGATGATATTCGCCATTTCTTCATCCACATAGCTCATATGGCTTTTCACGTTCACGCCAAGCTCTTCCAGCTCCTGAAGAAGTTCTTTCGGTGACATGTTCAGTTTTCTGGCTAACTCGTAAACTCTCAGTTTGGCCATTTCTATCACCTCGCCCTGTCTATTTTACCATCTCCAAAATGGCATCTATCAGATTGTCCTCTTCAAGACCTATCACCGAAACAGCAGGCTTGTCGAGTAACCTCCCCAGTTCCTCTTTGCTGAACATGATAACATAAGGGACTTTTTTGTTCTCGCACCTCATGATCGTGTCTTCTTTCGTCCTTTCACTGGCATCTTCCGCTACGATTATGAGTTTTTTCGCCCTTGATGACCTTATGTAAGCCCTTATTCGTTCCTTACCGAAGACGATCTTTCTGGCTCTCACGGCGAAACCTATGTAGCTGTAAACTTTTTTTCTGACCTGGTCCTCCATCCTATCACCTCATACGTGAGATCAGATACAGAATGAGGGAAACCACAAGACTGATGATCAGACTGGTCATCAGCGGGAAATAAAAGACGAAATTCTTCCTTCTTATCACTATGTCACCGGGAAGCTTTCCCAGGAACGGGATCTTTTCAAACAAAATCAGAAGGATTCCAAAGGTCACAAGAATCAATCCCATGAGGATCAGAAATTTTCCGATCCCCTGGAACACCGTTCATTCCCCCTTCCTGAAATAATCGAAAGGTACCTTGATCATTTCCCCTTCCTGATCCGAGAAAAGAGTCACCGTTCTGAGAAACACGTTCACGTTCACGACCTTGTAACGCTTCCCTTCGTAGGTGATCGTGCTCCCTTCGTCTGGTATTCCTTCCAGCTCCTTTTCGTAGAAATCGTACTCGTAAGTGAGACAGCACAGAAGTCTTCTGCATGGTCCGGATATCTTCGCGGGGTTGATCATCATCTGCTGCTTTTTTGCGTGTTTCAATGTAACACTGGAGAAATCTCTGAGAAACGTGGAACAGCAGGTCGGAAGTCCGCACAGTCCAAGACCACCGAAGAATTTCATCTCATCTCTCACACCAACCTGTCTCAGCTCTATCCTCGTCTTGAAGATCTTTGCGAGGTCTCTCACGAGCTCTCTGAAATCAACCCTTCCCTCTGCGCTGAAGAAAAAGATGAGTCTCGTCCTATCGAAGGTGTACTTAGCATAGAGGAGCTTCATAGGAAGACCGTGTTCTTTTATTTTCTGCCTGCATATCTGGAAAGCGTTCCATGCATCTTCTACATTCTTTCTGTGTTGTTCCAGATCTTCGTCCATCAACTTTCTGATCACGGCCTTGAGTTCGTACCCTACTTCGTCTATGACCACCTCTCTGGGAGGTATCAGAACCCTCCCCACTTCAAGACCGAAGTCTCCCAAAACCAGAACGAGGTCTCCTCTCTCGTATTCATCACCGTTGGGTACGGAGTAGTAAACTATCTTACCCTTTGGTATTATTTCCACTCCCACTGCCTGTGCCTTCAGCTCCAAGCGTTGACACCTCTCTTTCTCTCCCTGTTTATCGCTAGGATATTCATCAGAGTGAGTTTGTTGTTCAGATTCGCGATTTTCACCCTGAGAATTGAATCGAGGAAAGACACGCTTTTTTGATCTTCGACGCTTTCCCAAGTGTTTTCGTGGAGGATGATTCTTGTCAGTCTCTGGATCAAAAGAAACGCGTCTTTTCCAGTTACCGTGTTTGTTACTTGGTCAAAAAGCACAAAAAATTCTTTTGAATCAACCTTTGAAAATCTCTCCAGAAGCTCTCTGCACGCGAGATAACCTTCGAGTCCTTTTGAAAGGACTTTCTTTAAGAGCTTTTCCGTCTCCAAAATTTTGAGACTTTCCATCAACCCAGAAAGTTTTTCCGCGCCGAGTTTGTAGGCTTCGAGAGCAGTTCCAAAGTCTCTTTCAAGAAGTGGAAGTTCCTCCCAGAGATCGCCTATTTTCTCTTTCACAAGATCTCTGAACTCCTTTGGAACGTTCACAACCACCCTGAACACCCTGCTCTTTATCGTCGGCAGTAGATAATGCCAGTGACGGGTGTTCAGAACTATCACAGCGTATTCTGGTGGTTCTTCAAGGGTTTTCAGAAACGCGTTCGCCGCCTGCTGGGTCATCCTCTCACAGTCGTGGACTATCACGTACTTCCTCGTGTAGAGCTCGGGACTGTAGTTCAGAAAATCCTTTATCATTCTGATTTCGTCTATACCTATGTTCTCCCCCTCTGGATCTATCTCCAGAACATCCGAGGCCTTCGGGGGAAACTTCTCCACGTACTCAGGAAGTTCAAGGGATATTTCCCTCGGATACGAAAGATCCTCTCCGTTTATGAGAACGGATATTCCTTCAGACTTTTCTATGATCCTTTTCAAAGTTTCCAGTTGGTCCTCGGCGTACTTTCTGATCAAATCATTCATGCTCTCACCTCGCCGTCATTCAATTATAACAACCAATGATAAAATCAAAACTGAGGTGAAAGAATGATTCTAAAATTTTTGAACGAAACACTTCCCTGGGTCAGAAAACCGAGTAGGTACATAGGAAGAGAAATCAACAGCGTAGTGAAAGATCCAGAGGAGGTCTCCCTCCGGGTAGCCCTCGTTTTCCCTGACACTTACGAGGTGGGCACCTCAAATCATGGCCTTGAGATACTGTATCACATTCTGAACGAACAACCAGATGTGTGGGCGGAACGGAGTTATCTTCCCTGGATCGACATGATAGAGCGCATGAAAGAAAAGGACATCCCCCTTTACACCATGGAGTCCTACACACCACTCTACCAGATGGATGCCGTTGGAATCTCTCTGGAGTACGAACTCTCGTACACCAACGTTGTAGAAGTTTTGAAACTCTCCAGAATATCCCTCTTCTTCTGGGAGAGAAAGAAGAAAGATCCCATAGTTCTCGGTGGAGGCCCGTGCTCTTCGAATCCCGAGCCGATCTACGGATTTTTCGACGCGATTCTCATCGGTGACGGTGAGGAAGCGATCCTCGAAATTGCCCGGGTGTTGAAAGAAACGAAGGGAGAAGAAAGAGAAACGATCTGGAAAGAACTCTCCAAAATCGAGGGAGTTTACGTTCCAGCGCTCTACGAGCAGAAGGGAAGAAAGATCGTTCCAGTTTCACCGGAATATCCACGGACCATAAAGAGAAGAATCGTGAAGGATTTGAACTCCCAGCCTGTTCCGGTGAAGAAGATCGTACCGAACGTCGAATCAGTCCACGACAGAGCTGTCATAGAGGTCGCAAGAGGATGTACAAGGGGATGCAGATTCTGTCACGCGAGCGTTTATTACAGGCCCGTGAGAGAAAGATCCCTCGAGAACATCCTCGAAAACGTCGAAAAAATGCTGAAGAACACCGGATATGAAGAGGTATCCCTCCTTTCTCTCTCGACGATGGATCACACTCAAATAGAAGAGATAGTCTCCGAGCTTTTGAAAAGATACTCAGAAAAGAAGATCGCCGTCTCCATACCATCCACGAGGATGGATAGGTTCGGGGTTGAGATTGCCGGGAGAATTGCCTCCGTGAGAAAAACAGGCCTCACCTTCGCACCAGAAGCGGCTACTCAGCGACTGAGAAACATCGTCAACAAGAACATAAACGAGGAAGATATTTTCACAACACTCGAGGCTGCAAAAAAAGCCGGCTGGAGACGTGTGAAACTCTATTTCATGATGGGACTTCCCGGAGAGACGAACGAAGATCTTGAAGAGATGGTCAAACTCTTAGAGAGAGTGAAAAAACTCGGTCTTAAAGAGGTTTCCGCTTCCGTCTCTGTGTTCGTTCCAAAACCGCACACACCCTTTCAGTTCGCGAGGCAACTCTCTCCTGAAGAAGCATACGAGAAGATCAGAACGCTGAAAAGAGCAAAAAAAATCGCAGAAATTTCCTATCACGATCCAAGAATGAGCCTTCTTGAAGGAGTTTTCTCAAGGGGTGACAGAAAACTTCTGAATCTCATAGTAAAGGCGAACGAACTGGGAGCGCTCTTCGACGAATGGAGTGAGATGTTCAGATTCGATCTGTGGGAAAAAGCCTTCGATGAAACGGGAATTGATCCAGGAGACTACCTTAGAGAGATCGATCTCTCTGAGGATCTTCCATGGGACCACATAGATATGGGAGTGACAAAAGAATTTCTGAAAGAAGAGTACAGAAAAGCGCTCAAAGGAGAGACCACGGACGACTGTAGATGGAACAGGTGCTACCTGTGTGGTGTGTGCTTTAGATTCGGAGTTAAAAACGTTCTCTTTGGAGGTGAGAGAAGATGATTCTGTTCGGAACAGGTGGAATTCGAGGTGTGATGAGAAGGGGAGAATTCGATGAAGAAACGGTGAAAAGAGCCTCTCTGAGTACCGCCCTCTGGCTGAAAGAGAAGGGCCAGAAAAGCGTGGTGATCGCTTACGACACGAGAAAGAACTCCAGAGAGTTTGCAGAGCTCGCCGGCAGGGTCTTCGCTGGTGAGGGTATAGAAGCCTATGTTTTTCCTGAACCCACTCCGACACCGGTTCTTTCTTTCGCCGTGCGATACATGAAAGCGGGTGGAGGTGTAGTCATCACTGCGAGTCACAATCCTCCGGAATACAACGGTTACAAGGTCTACACCTGGGATGGTGTACAGGCGATACCCGAATACACAGACGAAATTACGGAAATATACAAAAGAGTCGATGTTTCTCATGTGAAAGAAGGAGACTTCAAGCTTGTACCCCCTGAAGTGAAAGAGAGCTACATAAAAGCAGTACTCGAAATCGTCTCAAATCTTCCGATGAATACCGATCTCGATATCGCCTACTCTCCGCTTCACGGAACAGGAGCAAATTACGTGCCTGAAGTCTTGAAGAGACTCGGATTCAAAGTCAGACTCGTAGATGAACAGATGAAACCTGACCCGAACTTTTCAACTGTTCCCACACCGAACCCCGAGGAAGACGAAGCGCTTGTTCTTCTGAACAAAAAAGAGGCAACACTGGGACTTGCCACAGACCCAGACTGCGATAGAGTGGGAGTGGTTTTCAGAGGACGGAGGCTCACGGGAAATCAGGTAGGTGTTCTTCTCACAGACTTTCTCCTGGATCACGTAAAGGTAGAAAATCCCCTCGTGATAAAGACGATCGTCACAACGGACATGGTGAGGCCGATCTGTGAGAAGAAGGGTGCCTTCCTGGAAGAAACACCGACTGGATTCAAGTTCATAGGTCACCTGATAGAGGAGCACAGCAGAAAAGGTGACAGAACCTTCGTTTTCGGCTTCGAAGAAAGCTGCGGTTACCTTGCGGGAAACCACGCGAGGGACAAAGACGGTGTGGTGGGCAGTGTGCTCTCCGCAATTGCCTTCAGCAACTACGATCCTTACGAGAGGCTCGAAGAACTCTACCAAAAGTACGGGTACTACATGGAAAAGCTCATCAATTTCAAATTTGAAAATGTCGAAAAGGCGATCAAGATATATGAATCCCTCAGAAATCGCAACGATATCATCGACTACTCGAAGGGTTACGGAAACGTCATTCCGAACGAGACCATAGCCTTCGTCTTTGAAAAATCCAGGATCTTCGTGAGACCTTCGGGAACAGAACCAAAACTCAAGGTTTACATCCACGTGAGAGGAGACACGAGAGAAGAAGCAGAGAAATTGGTGAAAGAGAACGAAAGCAAGATAAAGGAGATCCTGAAACTGTGAGCTGGTACCCCGGTCATATAGAGAAAGCGAAACGGCAGATAAAGGATCTTCTGAGGCTTGTGAACACGGTGGTGGAGGTCCGCGACGCGCGGGCCCCTTTTGCCACATCGGCGTACGGTGTGGACTTTTCCAGAAAAGAAACGATCATCCTTCTGAACAAAGTGGACATAGCGGACGAGGAAACAACGAAGGAGTGGGTGGAGTTCTTCAAAAAACAGGGAAAAAGAGTGATCACCACCCATAAGGATGAACCAAGAAATGTCTTCCTGAAAAAGCTCTCCTTCGACAGGTTTGCCCGTGTTCTGATCGTTGGTGTTCCAAACACGGGAAAATCTACGATCATAAACAAGCTGAAAGGAAAAAGAGCGAGCTCCGTTGGAGCACAACCTGGCGTCACAAAAGGCATCCAGTGGTTCTCCTTGGAAAACGGCGTGAAGATTCTGGACACGCCCGGGATTCTCTACAAGAACATCTTCAGTGAAGACCTCGCGGCAAAGCTCCTCTTGGTTGGAAGCTTGCCGGTAGAGAGAATAGAAGACCAGAGGATATTCGAAAGAGCCTTTGATATATTCGCTCAAAGCATCGGAATAGAATCATCTTTCAACGAATTCTTCGAAGACTTTGCGAAAAAAAGAGGACTCCTCAAAAAAGGAGGAGTCCCCGATATAGAACGAGCTTTGATGCTTTTTTTCACAGAAGTGGCTCAGGGAAAAACAGGGCCCGTTTCCTTTGAACACCCTGAAGATATCACTCCTGTACAACAAGAGCAAAATCAAGGGGGTTGAGGATCACCCTCTCTTCATCGCTCCACTTTCCGTTCCAGACCCTTCCACCGGCGATCTCTTTTGGCTCTTTTCCAACATTTGCAGCGATGACGATCTTTTGGCCATTTCTTTCGTAAGAGTACATGACGAGATCTTTCGTTGTGAGATTTTCAAACTCTCCGTTGAGGACAAAATCGAGGAACTGCTGGCGCACCTTTATCAGTTTTTTGATGAAGTTCAAGACTCCCCTGTCCGGGTTGTCCCAGTGGAGAACGTAATGATCGAAAAAGGCGAGTTTCCCGAAGAACTCGTCAGTTGGAGAGAGGGCCTTTCTCAGATTTGGATCCGTGTCCAGTCCCAGATTCATGGGTTGTTTTTCACCAATCTCCTGCCCCGTGTTCACATAAGGAATGGAGTTCGGCAGAAAGTAAGTCACGAACGGTGCCAGTTTTTTCATCTTGGAAGCGTGCTTTCTTGTGGCAATGCGCGGTGTGTCGGGAGTCTCAACGGAGGCGAGGAAGGGAAGAACGAGCCTTTCGGCGATTTCAGGGAGTTTTCCTATTTCTTCCACTCTTCCTGCGAAGTACCAGCTGCTTCCCAGGATCACATCGTATCCCGCTTCCTTCGATACCTTATCTTTCTCCATGTCCAGCTCCTCTGCGATCATCGCAAATGCCGGATCGTACTCCTTCACGTTCTTTATTATGAGGTCGAGAAGTTCCTTTGGAAGCGCGTGACCCATATCGAGTCTTGCACCGTCTATTCCGTATTTCTTCTGATAATGCGGTATCACGCCCGCGAGGTACTCCCATAGTTCTCTGTTCGGCTCTTTTCCAGGGAATTTGCTCGCTTTTATCACATCGTAGAGAACGTAGGGAGGCTGATTGGGATCGAGGAATCTCTTCGAAGCCTCTGGGTGATCTAAGTACAGCCTCAAGAACGTCACATCGTCCCATGTGGGCTGTGGGTCGTTGATCAGATCGGAGAATCCTGGAGGTGTGATGATTCCGAATTCTTTCACAATCAACTCCAGAATGTTTCCCTTTTCTCTTTTTATCTTCTCCCACTTTTGAGGGTCGATCAGATTCGGAGGAAGTGTGAACTTTTTGAGGTGTCTTTTCACATTTTCTTTGCTGTATACGATCTGGAGTTCGTCCTCGTCCGGCACTTTGAATGGAAGTTCCTCGGCCCTCGGGGGAGTGTAATCCGCGAGTTCTTCCACCTTTATCCAGTAAAACCAGTCCGGATGTTCTCTTATGAGGTCGGAGTCTCTGGCGGCCGTTCTCGGAATGAAATCGAGAATCACCCTGATTCCAAGGATGTGACACGCTTCCACAAAAGCCTTGAACTCTTCATCCACCTTGAAAGGTTCGAGGAGCGGATCATGGTACCTCTCATCGAGCTCCATAGGGTTCTTCACGGAGTACGGTGAAGGAGCGTCTCCTTTCTTGAAGAGATCGCTCATTCTACTCACAGGAAGCAAATAGATAGCGTCCGCACCGAGACTTTTGATGAACGGAAGAAGCACCATCATCTTGAAGAACGTTCCCGCCTCTCTGAAACCGAGAACATCGTTCTCCTCGTAGTATCCAGAACCCTTGTGGTTGTACGCTGCGGTGGTTCTGGGAAGAGATCCATAAACGACGGAACGCTTTATCCAGTCCGGTGTTTTTTCTCCTTTCAAAAATGAAAGAGGCTGGGAATAGTCCTGGTTTCTGGACTGATTCAAAATCCAGTCGGTGATCTCGGCTCCGAGTTCGTAAGGATCGACGAAACACCTGCCGGATTTTTCGTCGAACTTTTTGAAAAAGCTCGGTATCCACAGCTTTGGAACCGCGTAGATTCTCCTTCCGGTGGTTTTTTCCTTGCAGTATCGGTTTATCTCTTTCAAAAGCACGATCATCCCTCCTGATTTAATTGATTTCATCATCTATTTTAACAAAATGCAACAAACCCCGCAAGACAGAACTTGATCCCGATAATTGTGTAATAGTATAATATTACAGTGAGGTGATAGGTTTTGTGGTTCAGGATCGATTTTCACTCCTCAAAACCAATCTACGAACAGATAAAGGAAAGGATAAAACTCCTGATCCTGTCGGGAAAACTGAAAGAAGGTGAGTTCGTGCCTTCCATAAGATCTCTCGCAGAAGATCTCGGAGTGAATCTGAACACCGTCGCTCGTGCTTACAGGGAGCTCGTCCAGGAAGGAGTTTTAGAAGTGAGAAGAGGAGAGGGTTACATCGTCTCAAAAGTGGACGTGGAAAAGATTCAAACGCAGCTCGAGACGGAACTCAGGAAGAAGATCGAAGATTGCAAGAAAGCAGGTATCCCACTGGAGAGGATCCTGAAAGTGGCAGAAGAAATCTACAGGGGTGATGCACGGTGATCCTCAGGGTGAAAGATCTCAAAAAGTTCTACGGGGCAAAAGCGGCCGTGGATGGCATCGGTTTCGAAGTGGAGAAAGGAGAGATCTTCGCCATACTCGGTCCAAACGGTGCCGGTAAAACAACCACTCTGAAATGCATCACAGGTTTGAGAAAGAAAGACTCTGGAGAGATCGAACTGAACGGCACGTTCACCTATCTTCCAGAGGAGAAGAAGCTCTACCCGCATCTCAGAGTGAAAGAGATCGTCGATCTCTTCGAGAAGATAGGAAAGAATTTCAACGAGAAAAACTGCCTCGAAATTCTCGAAAGGTACAGAATAGATCTGAACGAGAAGGTAACCAATCTCTCGCACGGCATGAGAACGATTCTCTACCTTTCACTCGTTCTTTCCGAGAACGTGGATCTCTACATACTGGACGAACCCACCTGGGGGCTTGATCCCATCGTGCGAAACGAGATACTCGATCACATAAGGTCCCTCACCTTCGAAGGTAAATCCGTTCTGTACACCAGCCACGTGCTCGCGGAGGTGGAAAAGATCGCAGACAGGGTCGCCATCATGAAGGAAGGAAAGATCATTTTGACGGGAAACCTCGACGATATAAAGTCCTCTTATGGCCTTGTGGTTTCCAAAAAAGACCTGAACGGCTATCTTCTGAAAACTCTCAAAAGTGGGGAAAAGGTTTATCTTGTGGAAAAAGAAGAAATTCCTGAAGGTGTGGAGATCGAAGACGCAACTTTCGAAGACATATTCGAAGCAATCGTGAGGGGTGAGAGAAATGATCGCTAAGGAGTTCAAAGACATGAAGGTGAGGTTCTTTGTGATGTTCTTCCTTCTTTTTGGAACATTCGTGCTCCTGGTGGTGATGAAAGATTACACACCAACCCTTGCCGAGATGCTGAAAAACGTTCCCGAAGGATTTCTTGAAAAACTCGGGGTCACTGAAGATTTCATAAATAAGCTTTCGGAGTGGAACTTTTACATCATCACACAGTGGTATGGAAAGAATCTTGGGCAGTTCGTACCGATATTCGCGATCATAATGGCGTTTCCTGTTTTTGCAAGGGAAATAGAAAACGAAACGATAGAGCTTCTGCTTGTGAGGATGTCCAGAAGAAAGCTCTTCAACGTGAAGTTCTTCACCTCCCTTGTCTTCACTTTTTTAGCACTTACTGTGCTCGCACTCGTTCCAATACCTGTGAGCTGGATCATTGGAGAAAAGCTCGATACAGGACTGGTGTTCAAGTACCTTCTTGTGGAAATGATAACAACCTACCTGTGGTTTTCCATCACGGTATTCTTCTCTGTGATCTCTTCAGATCAGGTGAAGCCTCTTATCGCTTCGATCGCTCTTCTTGCTGGGACAACCGTTTTGGGTGGGTTCGTGAGAGTACTCTCTGCTCTGAACACCTACTCCTACGTTCTGAAAGGTGAATTCACTCTCTGGCCGTCGCTGATCTACACCTTAAGCGGAGTGGTTTTCACTTATCTTTCCCGGAGGAGTTTCAAAACAAGAGACTTCTGAGGAGGTGTGAAGAATGATAATCACCACCACGGAACAGGTACCGGGATACAGGGTGAAGGAGATCCTCGGTGTGGTCTGCGGAAACGTGGTGATGTCGAAGCACCTGGGAAGAGACATAGCCGCTGCTCTCAAAACCCTCGCGGGTGGTGAGATCAAAGGTTACACGGAGATGCTCACGGAGGCGAGAAACATAGCACTGGAGAGAATGATAAAAGAGGCTGAAAAACTCGGGGCTGACGCGGTGATATGTTTCAGATTTTCTTCATCCACGATCATGAGCGGAGCTGCGGAGATTCTCGCCTACGGAACCGCGGTGAAACTGGAGAAAATCTAAAGGGGCGGAAACGCCCCTTGATCACACTTCCTCTTCCTCTTCGAATTCTTCCAGATCAATGTCTTCCACCATTTCTTCGGTTATTTCTTCCGAACTTTCCACTTCTTCCTCTGTGGTGAGAGGAGCTCCTTCTCTTCCCTCAAGATACGCGTTAGCAATGACAGAAGTGATGAGTTTTATGGACCTGATGGCGTCGTCGTTTCCAGGGATCACGTAGTCGATGGGATCGGGATCACAGTTCGTATCGACAATGGCTACAATGGGAATGCCCAGTTTGTTCGCTTCTGCCACAGCGATCTTTTCTTTTCTCGGGTCAACGATGTAGATGATGTCCGGGATCTTTCTCATCTCTTTGAGACCACCGAGATTCTTTCTGAGCTTTTCGAGAACTCTTCTGATCCTGCTCTGCTCTTTCTTTGGAAGTTCGTCGAGCTTGCCACTCTGCTCCATTTCTTCGAGTTCGATGAGTTTGTCTATCCTCGACCTGATCGTTTTGAAGTTCGTCAAGAGTCCTCCAAGCCATCTGTTGTTCACGTAGAAGGCTCCGCATCTCTCTGCTTCAGCCTTTATGACTCCCTGGGCCTGCTTTTTCGTTCCCACAAAGAGGATCGTCGCACCTTCGCTGGCTTTCTCCCTTACAAAGTAGTAAGCCTCTTCGAGCAGCTGCTGAGTCTTCTGAAGGTCGATGATGTAGATGCCTTTCCTCTCCGTGTAGATGTAGGGAGCCATCTTCGGGTTCCATCTTCTCGTTCTGTGTCCAAAGTGAACTCCCGCTTCCAGAAGCTGTTTCATCGTAACAACCGCCACAAAAAACACCTCCACTCTTTTGGTTTTGATCCTCCGCTCCCTTCACACCCACACCGGCCTTTTCACAGGCACCGAGGTTGGGATCCAGGAGCGTGCGTGATATACACCCTGAGAATTCTACCATCGAAGAAGAGAAATTTCAATTGTTTCTACTTGAAACTCTTGGGTCCACGACAAATTTCACGACATAGAAACTTCCGAATATACCGATCAACCCCGTGAGAGCCATGAGAGCACCGTATCCGGAAAGGTCGGCTATTTTACCTCCAATGAGTGGAGCAACGAAGGAAAAAGGAGCGATCGAGAAGTACAGAGAACCCATGTAGAGCTCTTTTCTCTTTCCAGAGACGAAATCCAGCGTGATCGCCATGTTTCCAACGTTGTTCGTGGTGTTCACAAGACCCATCAGAGCAAAGACCGGGTAAGCTTGCACCGGCGATGTGGAAAGAAACGCCAGTATAACAGCCACAGAATAAAAGATCTTGCTGAGAAGAAGGTTCAGTTTGTGCCCTTTTCTGTCACCGAGAGGGCCAAACAGAAAAGAAGACAACCCCTGGGAAACGAGAACGATCGCCGTGAAAACTGCCGCCGATTGATCTGGAAGTGAGAACTTCTCCAGCAAATACACCGTGATGAAACCGCTGGACGCAAACATGAAGCTCGTTATGATCCTCTCTATCAAAAAGTTCCGGAAGTGTTTGTCCAGAAAGACGTTTTTCATGTTCCTTATGTAGTTCCATATGGGTTCATCGTCAGGGACTGTGTGATCCGGCACTTCCCTTGTGAGGGCCAGAAACACGAAGGACACCATGAAGAAAGCAAACGCCGTAAGAAAGACGTAGCCAAAGTTCACGGGAAACGGATAGCGCGAGAGAAACTCTCTGGCAATGACAGAGCCACCCACTCCCAGTATCGCTCCAAGACCGTTTCCCATGGCAAAGAAGGTGCCTCTTCTTCGTGGGTCTATCACCTTCTCTATCATGCTCATCCAAGGAGGACCCAGAAATCCCATTGAGAATGTGGCGATCCCAACCATCAGAATGGAAAGGTAAAGAGCCAGTCTCGGAGAAGGAACAGCGAGGTAGAAACTGATCAACGCCATGAAAAGATATGGAAGCCTCTCTCCCAGCGTTACCTTGAGAACGAGGTTCAATTTCTTTGGCGATCTCTCCGCGTACTTTGCACCCCATATGGCTGGAATGCCCCAGCCCAGATTCGCGATGGCCGGGATGAGACCCAGCTCCAGATTGGAAGCACCAAGATTTCTGGCAAAAACAGGAAAGAGCGTAAAAATGGATCCAAGGGTCATTCCAAGACTGAAGAACGCGTAATCCAGTGAATTCACGATGAAATTCCACCGGTAGTCCTTCTCCGTCAAACGTTTCATCTTCTTCTCTCCCGGCTCTGAAGTATGCAGCATAAGATATTCTATCCTAATTTTTCGTTTCAGGAGAGTACGAAACTTCTTAACTTTTCGTAAAGTCGATCCCAGTCTCTTTCTCTCTCCACATACTCTCTGTTTCTTCTGCCGAGTTCTGAAAGATCCTCCTCGAAGATCCTCCTCAGCGCCTCTTCGAGATTATCCTCCCTGAAAAAGACAGCACCCTTTGTTTTCTTGAAAGGGAGATTTTCGATATCGACACAGAGAACTGGTTTTCCAGAGGCCATGTAGTCTACCACCTTGTAGGAACTCACGGCGGGGTGATCCATCACGGTTTGAGAGAGAGTGAAGAGGAGAACATCTGCCTTCTGAAGAAGGTAGGGAACACACCTTTTCGGAACAGGATCAAAAAAGAACACGTTCTGCAGATCTTTCGCCGTTTCTTTCACAGAAACAAGATAATCCGCATGAGACGGTCCGACAAAAAAGAACACAAAACGATCTCTCAAGTTTTTGTTCACTTTTGAGAGTGTTTCTATGAACTCTTTTATTCCCTTATGTTCGACGATGGATCCCGCGTAGACGACCTTTATCTTATCAGCGGGCACCTTTGAGAAGACTTCATCCACCACCGGGCACGGTTCTGGATCTTTGAAAACTTTCAGATCAACACCGTTGGGAATGTAGATGAAATTCTTTGGTCGAACCTTCAATCTGTTGAAGTGCTCGGAAAGATCTGGAGCAAGGGAAATGATTCCATCCGCCTTCGGATAATACTTCCTGCACATGTGATCGAAGAGCATTGAAACTGGATGACGGTAACTCAGAGAACCGAGTTTTACAAGATCGTCCGGCCAGACATCCCTGATCTCGATGAAAAATTTTCCGCCTTTTCTTCTCACATAGTACCAGCCAAGGCTCCAGGAAAACGGATGCGGAGAAGACGCTATGATGACGTCGTATCTCTTCTGAATGATCTTCTTCCTTCCGTTTCTGTAATAATCTATCGATGAGAGAAGCCTCGAAAGGGAGTTTCCGGTGTACTCTCTTGTCTCAACGACGATGAAATCCACACCGTCCTTAGAAAAGCTCCATCCGAACGTTTCGCTCCATCTTTTTCCAGTGAGGTGCGAAAAATCCCCGATGTAGATGTCCACTCTGTGACCTTCTCTTACAAATCGCTTCGCAAGTTCGAAATGCCTCGTTTCTGCGCTTCCCACTTCTGGTATGCTCGCGTAGTGATTGAGTATGGCTATGTTCAAGAGGATTCCTCCTTGTAGTAACTCTGATTGTCCAAAAGCTGCTCTTCAGGAACGTCTCTCACCACTCTTGCTGGAATTCCCATGACTATTTTTCTGTCGGGAACATCCCTTGTGACAACAGAACCAGCTGCTACCAAAGCATCTTCACCTACAACAACACCCGGTAGAATAGTTGCGTTCGCTCCTATTCGTGCACCTTTTTTTAGAGTTGGTCCTTTGAAAAATTTCTTTCTCTCTTCTGTTCTTCCAAGGAAGTTGTCGTTTGTGAACGTCACCTCAGGGGCGATGAAACAGTAGTCTTCGATCGTCGAAAGTGCTGTGATGTAGGCGTTCGTTTCTATTTTCACATATCTTCCTATGGTAGTTCTGTTCTCAACAGTGACACCCTTTCCTATCACTGTGTAAGACCCTATTTTTACATCTTCCCTTATCACTACAAGATCTCCCACAAACACGAAATCTTCCAGAATGCTTCCCCGGTATATCACACAGTTGGCACCTATAATCACACCGTTCCCTATTTTGAGAGGAGGAAACTCTTTTTCCTCAGTCACGGCAGATATAACAGACTTGAAGGGAAGTTTTCCGAGAACTGTGCCGTCGAAAATAACGCAGTCGTCACCCACGATCGTTCCTTCTCTGATCACTACATTGTGGCCTATCATCACATTCCTTCCTATAACCACATCATCTTCTATCACCACGTTGCGCCCTATTTTTGCGTTTTCTCCTATTTTGGCCCTGCTTGAAATAAAACTCATAACTTAACCTCCTTCTCGGATTATCCGAAAAAATTTTACCACCCCTCGTTGTTACAAACATTTAACATTAAAATCCCTAAAGTCTCTTCCGATTAAAGATAATGGAAAGCCCGGCGCCGGGTACAGGGAAGTAAGAATACTCACACGGAGGTGAGTAGGTTATGAGGATCAATCACAACATCAGTGCGTTGAACGCTTGGAGAAACATCAGCCAAACCCAGTACAGCATGAGC